>NZ_CAIWNH010000278.1 GCF_903913935.1 uncultured Mucilaginibacter sp. | reverse complement strand
TGAAGTACCTGCACCGTGCCAGCGATGATCATAAAAATCCTGGGTAAAGTTCTCATTGCCATATCGGTAAGCAATATTTGCATTATAAATGCTCACATCTGCCACTCCCTGCATATCAAGCTCAAAGTCAAATTGCTTGTAAGTGAAACTTGAATTGATGCCATAGCTATATTTCGGATTCGGGTTACCTAAAACAACGCGGTCGCGGGTATCTATCACACCGTCATGGTTTACATCTGCATATTGAAAATCTCCGGCCTTTGCAGTTGGCTGCGCGCCTGAGGTTTGGTCTTGCTGAAATATGCCTGCAACTTTGTAACCGTAGAATTCGCCGATAGGCTCGCCTACCATAGTACGGGTCGCCAGGGCGCCATTGGCAATACCATTTCCGCCTGAATAAATCGGATTTTTACCCGACTGTACACTCAACACGTCGTTGGTGTTGATGCCCAGATTCGCGCTAACAGAGTAAGAAAAACTTTTTGAAGGCTGATCTTTCCAGCTCAATACAAATTCTGCACCCCGGTTTTGGATCTTAGCCTGGTTGCCTTCTATGTTACCGCCTGAGGTACCTACAGATGCAGGGATCGGGATAGCAAAAATTGCGTTATCGGTGGTCCTGTTATAATAGTCGGCTTCAAATGATAACTTGTTATGAAGGAAAGATGCTTCAAGACCAATGTCGGTTGATTGTGCATTTTCCCAAACTGTAATTGGCGGTACAACCGTATTGATACTGGCACCCAAAGCTGGCGCCTGCGGATTGCCGAATACAGCGGTAAGATAGCCAGGATCACTTGTGATCACCAGGTTTGAAAGATTAATAGGTACATTCCTGTTACCAACCTTGCCCCAGCTTCCTCTCAGTTTTAAATCATCAAAAAAATGCTGGTCTTTCATAAATTCTTCATTGCTGATCACCCAGCCACCACCAACCGATGGAAAATAGCCAAATACATTAGCGCCATTTGAACCATAGTATGGCGAAGAGCCATCCTGGCGTATCGAAGCATTCAACAGGTAACGATCGTTAAATGAGTAGTTAACACGCGCGAAATAAGAAAGGTCGCGGATGTGCGGCTGCTGACCTGGCACCACGGTTTGCATTACATTTTTAGCCGTATCGGGGAATGAACCAGTAAGGCTGCCTTTAGCAACGTAAGGTACATTCTGGGCGTATCCGTGCGCATAGTATGTGGTATAGTCCTGTGCTGTCATACCCACCAAACCGGTAATCTTATGATTGCCGATGGTTTTGTTATAGGTCAGGGTATTTTCCCAGATCCAGTTGCGTGTTTCAGTATGTTGCACATCAAGGCTACTTGAAGTGCTTTGCTGGGCAACAGTTGCATAATAAACCGGGCTATAGCTTCTTACTTCCGCCTGGGCGATATCTACGCCATAGCTGGTCTTAAATTTCAAATCTTTTAAGATAGACAACTCAGCGTAAACATTGCCTGTAACGCGCTTGTTCCTGGAGTGTTGATTAAAAAAGTCGATAGTAGCTTGTGGGTTGTAATTGTTACCATCACCTGTGTGGTAGTCACCCGGGTCGCCGTATTTGCCATCTGCATAAAATACCGGCAAAGTAGGTGCTGCACCAAACAGTTCGTGAAATATACCACTGTTGATATCATTCGACTCGCTTGAAAGCCCGCTTAAAGTAATACCTATTTTCAGGGGTTTTGCAACGGTCCAATCATCTGAAACGTGAAAGGTGTAGCGTTGGTATTTATTGGTCTTCACCAAACCGTCCTGGTCAAGGTAGCCAAACGATACGTTATAAACATTGCTTTGCGACCCGCCACCGATTGAAAGTTCATGATTGGTAACAAACGCGTTGCGCAGGATCTGGTCGTACCAGTTGGTACCGGTACCAAAACTTGCCGGATTGGAAAACAATGGCGGCGTAATGCCATTATATTGATAGAGTTCATTTATAGCGGTAGCGTATTCGGTACCATTGGCCATTTTTACCAGGTTGGTAGCTTTTTGCCAGCCGGCATAGCCCGTATAGCTGATAACCGGTTTGCCTTTGGAGCCGCGCTTAGTAGTAATAACCAAAACGCCATTGGCGCCGCGGATACCATAAATGGCAGTGCTTGATGCATCCTTTAATACCGAAACATTATCGATGTCGGCAGTATTCAGGAAACTGATATCGTCGTACCAGTTACCGTCAACCACATACAAGGGGCTTGAACTACCACCGATGGTGCCCAAACCGCGTATCGTTACTTGTGGCGACGCACCCGGCGAGCCACTGTTGATGATATTTACACCGGCAACTTTACCCTGTAAAGATGAAAGCGCGTTTTGCGATGCCTCCTTGGCAATATCCGCACCTTTTACCGAAACTACAGAGCCGGTATTGTCAACTTTACGTTGTGTACCGTAACCAATCACAACCACCTGTTCAAGCAGCCTTGAAGCAGGCAAAAGTTTAATGGCGATAGCTGTTTGTCCTTTTAGGGCAATATCCTGGCTTGTATATCCGAGATAAGAAATTGTTAATGTTGCGTTTAACGGAGCCGTAATGGTGAACGCTCCGCTAACGTCGGTTTGTGTACCGTTTGTTGTTCCTTTAACAATAACGCTTACACCAATCAGGCTTTCGCCTGTAGTAGCATCAGAAACGGTACCTTTAATGGTAGTGTTCTGTGCAAATGCAGCATTAATAAAAAAGAAACAAAATAGCACCAACCCTGAGATCGTAAAAATTCTCTTCATAGTGGTTAATTAAAATTTAAGAAGTTTGTTTATTAAATTGGTTTTTTGATAGTTCGAAGTTGGGGAGATAATACAATTTTAACAAATAATGTTCCTCTACATTATTACATCATTAAAAAAACACTTTCTCAAACGAAAGTTAAACTATTTTTAAAATATTGAATATCAATCATTTATTACAAAATGACAACTAACGTATGTACTACACTGTCATATACGGTAATACTACATGCCGGACTGCCTATGAGAGGTAATGATGTAGCGCTAAAGCCTGATGAGAAACTCCGTGAGGTTTTTATCATGCTCCGGGTTTAGCTTTTTACGCAACCTGTAACACCTGATTTCAGTAAAGCCGGTTAATATATTTAGAAGGTCAGTCTTGTAACTTGAAAACTTCGATTCGGAACAGTCGAATTAATGGAGTTGGGGTTTCCATCTGAATTATTTGTCGCCATAATGTCCTTTCGCGGAGACTATTGTAACGGTGACGATATTATCTTCGATTCTATAAACTAGTCTATCCTTTTTATTAATTTGCCTTGACCAAAAGCCAGATAGATCAAATCTCAACTGCTCGGGCTGCCCAACGCCTGTTTCGGGGGTGCTCGGCCAATTCTACAAATATTTGATTTATTCTTTTAATAGAACCTTTATCGCCAGATTTGTAGTGTGTTTGCAGGTGTTTTTGGGCATTTTTTTGAACAACTACAGAATACTTGGCCATATATTCTTAGGATCCTTAATGGTAATTACTTCTCCCCGTTTGGCCTGTTCGTAGTTTTCTTTAATCCTGGCAACAAACTCCGGATTGTACGGACTTTTCTCCGTTTCAAAATCAACTTTTAAAGCCTTAGCAATTGCCTTTAAAGCTGACAATTGCTCCTTATTCTTAGGGTGCATGATCACGGTTTCCATAAAACAAATTTAACAAATAAATTTATCATTATAACTCTATCAAAAACTCGGTAAGGTTCTTGTCATGCTCCAGGTTTAGCTTTTTACGCAACCTGTAGCGCCTGATTTCGACCCCGCGCAATGAAATATTTAACAGGGAAGCCATTTCTTTACTGCTCATGTTCATACGCAGGTAAGCACAAAGTTTAAGGTCGTTGGGTACGAGATCCGGGTGATCAGATTTAAGTTTCTTAAAGAAGTTCTCGTGCGCTTCGTTAAAGCTGCTTTCAAACACGTTCCAGTCACGCTCGTCGTTCATACCTTCATTAATAACCTTTTGTATGCGCCTTAACTGCTCTTCGGACAAGGGTTTGCCCGAACTATCTTTTAAATGAGCCATTTCCTCGCTTATTTTTTGCAAAAGCTCATTTTTATACACCAGGTTCATCGCTGAATTTGCCAGCTCCCTACTTTTGCTGGCCAAGTCGGCCTGTAATTTTTCATTTTTAATCTTTACGATCTGCTGCTCATTAGCAATAGCTTCCTGCTTTACAAACTCTTCCTTCTCGCGGTGAAGTTTTTCGTGGATCTCTTGCTGGTGTTTCTTTAAATTTAAATGATAATAATAACGGAATACATAGAACGCCACGATCAATAAAAGCACGTAAATAAACATGGCAATGTTTGTTTCGTACCAGGGAGGTAATACAGTAAAGGTGTAAACGGTTACCGGTGAGACATTCTCGTCGTTTATTTTAGCGCGAACGCTGAATTTGTAAACGCCGTGACCAAGATTGGTAAATTCTTTCTGGCTTTGTGTTGTCCAATCGCTCCATTGCCGCGAATAACCATCCAGAAAATATTGGTATTTGATTTTAGCCTGCCGATAATAGGGTAAAGCGTAGGCTATGCGAATATTATTCTGAGAAAAAGGGATCTCAATGTCGGTAGGACTATTGGTATTTGTATTTTCACTGATCACCGAAACCTTATCTGTTATATTTTCAACTTTCCTGATCAATACCATGGGCAGTTTTATTTTATCAGCCAGTAATGCATCATCATCATTCAAAATAACAAAGCCATCGTCAATACTGATGAGGTAAATTGAGTTATTGATGAGGTTGATATTTTCGTAATGCTGCACCATTTGTCCGTTTAACGAGCTGAAGCGGTTGGAATCAATGGTGAGTTCCCCCGGGACGGATAGGTCGGCAAGGGCTACACGCCCGTGGTTAATAAACCAATATTTTTTACCAATAGCCGAAATGATCTTGTTAGAGGAAGCAAAAGTACCCAGCATTTTATTGAGCTGCTGGTATTTATAAAACTTGTCGCTGATGTCATCATACCTGCAAAAGCCCGAATCCGAAGAAAAAACGATCTGGTTATCCAGGTTAAATACATTTACATTGTAACTATCGGGGAGGCCGGAGCGCTTGTCGTAATATCTCTGGGAAACAACCTTTTTCAGGTCGTTGCTGAGTACAATTTTATAAATGCCTTTATAGGCATGGCCTACCCATATCTGCCCTTTACTATCTGTTTCAACGTACCTTGACGGTTCGATAAATCCCTCCACCTTGTGATCAAATACCCAGTTGCCGCTATTGTCCTTTTTGTAAATAGCCAACCCGGTATAAGTACCCTGGATCAACAGGTGATCATTTAGCTTTTTGATCGTCCAGCCACCGTTCACCGCTGATATTTTGGATATACTGCCGCCATTTACCTGGTAAGTACCATCATTATGGCCGCAAAGCAGGCGACCATCCTGCAGTGAGAGGTCCCAAACCTGGCCCTGTGAACCGGGTATCAATTTAAAATCAAAAGATTGCAGCAGTTGATTGTTCCCGCCGGGGAGCCAGTCGCTGTAAAACAGCCCCTGGTTTGTACCCAGGTATATTTTATTGTTAAAAATAATACTTGAATACACTGTTCCGAAACGACCGGTTTTATCAAAATAAAAATACAGGGGTGAATTTACTTCGATACGGTCGATCCCGTTATCCAAACCAGCCCAAAGGTTCTGCTCGTTATCTGTATATAAACTTAATACGGTATTATTTTGCAACCCGCTGGACTTATTTACATGCTGTACCACGTTGCCTGCGGTGTCAACAATTACAATCCCGTTCAATATCGTGCCGAACGCAAAATATTTGCCGGGAATAACCGCGCCGTTATTTAATTGGTAGGTCTTCAGGAAATCATTCGCATGGTTGTTCCACGAAGTAATTTTATTACCGTCATAAACAAACAAACCATTTTTTGCCGTGCCGATGAGATATTTATTGCCGCGAAAAGGCAGAATAGTAAGGATCCCGGTATTACCCAGCACATTGCTCCCGTTTACGTATACCAGCTGATTGTTTTTAAGCTCGAAAAGGCCGGCATCAACTTGTTCGACAAAATAACGGCTGCCGATCTTAAACAGAAACAGAAAAGGTTTGTGGGCCCTTACTATCGTGATTTTCCCTTTTGAATAAATGTAAATAGAACCAAACGACTGAAATATCACCTTATCTCCATCTACATAAATTTTCCAGATCTCTTCGTTTGGAATATTTGACTTCGGAGCCAGGCTAATGAGCGAATGGTATTTTAAAAAGCCCTGTTTATTATTTTCCCAATAGCCAAATTCGCCAAAACCACCAACGTAAACTTTCCCTCTTCCGTCTGCAGCCGCCGAGCGGACGATAAGCCCGTTGGGCATACGGTAAAGCTGCCAGTATTTGCCATCAAAAGCTAATAAACCCTCGGCATTGCCAAAATACATGATACCGTGCTCATCCCGCGTTACCGACCAGTTTTGATTACCACTCTGGTATTGTGCCTTAGTATAATTTTGCACGTATGGAACGCCAATGTTTTTAATATCAGCGGCGCTGGCCTGATCCCAGCAGCACGATAAACAAACTAAAAATAAGACGAAGTATTTAAACATCGGTGAAAAACAAAAAGAAACGCGCAAATTATTGCGTCTCTGCGAAAATACGTTGTAAAAACGAATAATTGTGTAACGACGGACCACCTTTGTCAGCTTTTCAAATCACCAACGGCAGTAGATATCAAATAATCTATTTGTTTTTTGTATTTTGGATAAAGGTCTTTGATCTTTGGATTCAAACTGTAAAAAATCGTCCTGCAATTTTTTGTTGTTAAATCATGAAAATGATTATTGACAAATCCCCATTCAAGTTGATTAAGTAAATCTTTGTCATTAGCAACACGGATTAAAACATAGTCAGGCCATTTTGCAAATAGCGGTTCAAAGCTAATCGGAATCTCTTCGTCTGCCGAACCTTTTTGACGTTTGATAAATTTGATAAACTCGTCGACAGCTAATGGACTGTTGCTATGCAAGCAAATTTTACCAAACAGCCTCAACACAGTTTCAGATGATTCATCATCATCGCGAGATCTTCTCACCGCTACGTCAAGTTCTTTTCTAGCTTCTAATCTTCTGAAAATTTTGAGCGCTGACGAAAATTGAGTTGGATCGATTTGCCTTATTTTCGAATAGGATAAAAGTTGATCTAATTGCCGATCAGAATTCTGCGCAAATAAGTTAAAAATCGGGATAAAGATTAGGCTGATAACTAAAAAAAATTTCATAACAGAATTTTAGCCAAATTACTCATTAACAGCAGCAATAACAACCCGCGACTTGCGGTATTCGTGTAAATTCGTTCCTATTCGTGAAATTCGTGTCTATTAATTTTCTTAGTAGTATTTACAGGCTGTGGCACTTTTACATAATACCCCGTACCGTCATATTCCCTTTTGCGCGGATGGGCCTTGCAGGCAGCACTGCAGCAGCCTTCCATTTTGTCGCCGCATTCATCGCATTGGGTAAAGTGTTCGTTGCACTCGGGGTTAGCGCAGTTGATCATTTTATGGGTGGTTTTACCGCAATTAAAACAGGTGGATATCACTACCGGGTTAACGTGGTTCACATCTACTGATAGCCGGTTATCAAAAACATAACATTTGCCCTCAAAATCCTCGCCGCCGGCTTCCTTACCGTATTTGATGATGCCGCCGTGTAACTGGTAAACATCTTTAAAACCTTCGTGCAATAGCAATGCAGAAGCTTTTTCGCATTTAATGCCGCCGGTGCAATAGGTTAATATCTTTTTGTCTTTGTATTGGGCCAGTTCATTTATTTTTTCCGGGAAATCCCTGAAATTGTCGATATCAAGCGTAATGGCATTTTTAAACCTGCCCAAATTGTGCTCATAGTTGGAGCGCACATCCAGGATCACCACATCTTCGTCATCCTTCATCGCCAAAAAATCTTTTGGATCAAGATGTTTGCCTGTTTGTAATTGGGGATTGATGATATTAGGATCGCGCAGGCCGGAGTGTACGATCTCTGATTTATAACGCACATGCATTTTAATAAATGAAGGTTCGTCCACTTCATCAATTTTAAAATCGATACCTGCGAAACGCGGGTCGGCGTGCAGAGTATCCATGTAGGTTTTGCAGGATTCGGCAGTGCCTGAAACGGTGCCGTTCAAACCTTCTTCCGCCACGATAATGCGGCCGGTTAGCCCTAAATTTTTACAGAATTTTAAATGATCGGTAGCATACTGCTCCGCATCAGCTATTGTTGAATAACAATAGTACAGTAGTGTGTTATACTTTGCCATAAAATCATTGATACTGCTTCAAACAGTGTTAAATGAGGCGCAAATATAGTGATTTGTTGATTAAGTTGGATTGCGTTGACTAAGTTGAATGGTTTACAGGAAGTTTACCCACCAAACACGAAATGAACCAATGAATTATTAACGCCCCCCAAATACTCAATCAACTTAATCACCACTCACCCAGCGGCTATTTCAACCCATAAAATATCCTGAAACCCTGCAGGTATTTTTTGTTACCCTGGTAGGCTACGCCATAATCGGCGCCAAATTGCAAGCGTTTGATGCCAAAATAGAATTCTGAATAATAAGGATTATTCTTTTCGGTAAGATAGTTCGCTCCTACAATTTCTTCTAATTTAAGTCTTCGTAAAAAGGGCACATTGTCAAATATCGCTCCGCCGAAATTATGCTGGAAATGGAACTCAAGAAAAGGATCTTTGGTGCTGAACGTATAAAATGGCAAAAAATGGAAGCTCCCGACATCCGTTGGATCGGACGATGTTCCCTCATTGCCTATAAAGTGGTTGTAATCCATAAAGTAAAGATTCCGGTTGTTAAAAAACTCCCCGGCTTTGATCTTAAATGCTGAATGCCCCAGCAATCCAACAGCAAGGCGGTCATCTTCGATATCAATGGCAATAAAATCGTAATTAACATCCGAACCCAGCACGTTATTTATTCCTTTTCGATAATTAACAGTGATTACCGGATAATCTGAGGGCAAATAAACCCTACCGGTTGGCCGGGTAATATATTGCTGGTCGAAAGTAAACCTGAAATAAGTATTAAAAGTAAGTGCCTGGTTTTCGGGAAATAATATGGAATGGTCGTCCTGCGGTGCATCCGGCGCTAAGGGATTGTTTGAAGTATACCGCAGATGTGAGTACGTAAAAATATGATTGAAGGAGGTATTGTATAGTTGGGTCCTGTCTGCATACGATAAATTGGCCGTCCACAAAATACCGTTTGTGAGTTCCCGCTGGTATCCGAAATTTCCAAATACAGAACGATAATATTTAACAAAGTTCTGTTCGCTTATAAGTGTACTTAACGTATTAAAATAAAGTGAACGGGTGCCCAAAGTGTTCAAATCGAGCACATCACTCCCAAAATTCAAAAAAAACTTTCCGACGTTGTCGGGGTCATACGTATAACTTGAATGAATATTTGCACTGAACATTTTGTCAGCAGTTCCATATCTAAACGCCGGCGACACAGTGAACGACCTGTTATCCTCAAATGTTTTTGTATAACCGCCTTTCAAATTAATCCCCCAACCCTCAACGGTGTTGTAATATATTGTTTGCAACAGCGGTAAAACAAAAAGCGAATCCTTATGATTTTTATAGGTGGCCAGGTATCCATCTACCAGGTAAGGTAGTAGGGCAAACTTATTGTCATCATGTTGTATTGAATCCTGGTAGGTTTTTGACTCCTGCAGTTTGGCAATACTATCGCGTGTTTTATAATTTTTTACTTCCGGAGATGTTAATGGTACCGGGCGTTTATTCGCCCAAAATGCTGCACTTCTTTTGTTTGCTTCGGTATCCACGTGCAAAATTTCACCGTTAAAATAGCTTTCCTTAAATACAGTATCTATTTTGTAATTATTGTTTATACCCAGGTAGTAGCCGCTAAATTTTAAGCCGTTAACATTCCCGATATAACTGTATTGAAACGACAAGGGCTCCCAGGTATTTCCAACAGGGATGTATTGCTGAGTAACCCTTAAGGTATCAACAAAATTGAGGTTATTTAGTGATTTTGTTAAATACAGATCGACGCCATAAATCCTCCAGTCGCCCTCAATAATATAAATACTTCAGGTAAATGACAGTGCTTTGCCAATCAGAGTATGCACCTGAATTTTATCTATCTGTTTTCCGTCTTCCGATATGGTGCCTAATAATTTAAACTTATAATATTTAAAAGCATAGGCGCTTACCGGCGAAACAAAACCATGGGTGCTAAGGCCATTAATGTAAAACAGGTTTTTATAAAAATTTACCTGCAAGTCTGATGCTTTATTATAGCCAAATGGCGGATTTGAACCCGATACCTTCGAAGCGGCGAAGATCTCTTTTACTTCATCCTTCTGTTTAAAACTATAGGTTGATAGCGATTCTGACTGGTAAGCTATTCCTTTTCCGCTTGTATCAAGGCCAAGCAGCTTTGCCATCCCTTTATCTAAAAGCGTTTTTGGTACAGTAATGATTTTTTTTACGCCTTTAATGTATATGGCACACTGGTATGACTTAACTTCGTTGAGATAAAACTTTCGTTTATCAAGTACATGGTGCATGATATCATACGCCGGGTCGTTTTTATTTGTTTCCTTTGAAATTACTGGTTTTAATTCAAATGGCTCATCGGCCAATTGTAAATTATGTTCAACGTCCCCGGTGGAAATATCAATCCTTTCAACATCCTCTTTATAGCCAACAACCCGGTAAACAATATCATAAGTGCCGGGCCTGAGCCTAAAAATGTAATCGCCGTTTTCATTGGCGGTGGTGCCATAAGTTGAATTTTTAATATAAACAGAGGCAAACGGAACGGGCAGATTTTGGTCGCCGGTTATATGGCCCGATAAAACAAATTGTTGTGCAAAGCAATTAAAAGTCGAAAAAGCTAAAACAGCGAAGAGTATGGTTTTTTTCATGATATTAACATTAAATAAACATTAGAGGTAAAATGTTTGATATAATGAGCTTTATATGATCTTTAATTTTATTAACTCCGGCCGGATAATCTTTAATTATTAATTTTGCCCCTCTAAAATCTACAATATGTATAACACACTAAAGCCGGTTTTGCAGCAGGAGCTTGCCGATATCGAAAGCGCAGGTTTATATAAACGGGAAAGAATTATCACGTCACCGCAGGGCCCTGACATTACTGTACAAGGTGGCAAAAACGTAATTAATTTTTGTGCCAATAATTACCTTGGCCTGTCCAGCCATCCAAAGGTTATAGCGGCAGCAAAAGAAGCTTTGGACTCCCATGGTTATGGTTTATCCTCTGTTCGTTTTATTTGCGGCACGCAGGATATTCATAAAGAGCTTGAAAAAAAGATCGCTGAGTTTTTAGGGACGGAAGACACCATACTTTACGCTGCCGCCTTTGATGCAAACGGCGGTGTTTTTGAACCCTTGTTTAACGAGCAGGACGCCATTATTTCGGACGAGTTAAACCATGCTTCTATTATTGACGGTGTGCGCCTGTGCAAAGCGCAGCGCCAACGTTATAAACACGATGACATGGCCGACCTGGAAGAAAAGCTGAAAGCAACCGAAAGCTGTCGCCACCGGATCATTGTGACCGACGGCGCATTCAGTATGGACGGGACAATAGCCCAACTGGACAAAATTTGCACTTTAGCCGAACAATACAATGCGCTGGTGATGATTGACGAAAGCCATTGCTCCGGTTTTATGGGAAAAACAGGCCGTGGCACGCATGAGCATCATAACGTGATGGGTAAAATTGATATCATTACAGGCACTTTAGGCAAGGCATTAGGCGGAGCGTCCGGAGGGTTTACCTCTGGCCGTAAAGAGATCATTGACATGCTGCGCCAGCGTTCGCGCCCTTATTTATTTTCAAATACATTGGCGCCTTCCATTACCGGGGCATCCATAGCGGTGTTAAACATGCTGAGTGAAACTACCGACCTGCGCGATAAACTTGAAACCAATACACAATATTTCCGCAAAAAAATAACCGAGGCGGGTTTCGATATTAAACCCGGCATACACCCCATTGTGCCGGTGATGCTGTACGATGCAAAACTTGCCCAGGAATTTGCTGCTAAAATGCTGGATGAAGGTATTTATGTGATTGGTTTTTATTACCCGGTGGTTCCGCAGGGTAAAGCACGCATCAGGGTGCAGATATCGGCGGCGCATGAAATGGAGCATTTGGATAAGGCGATTGCCGCTTTTACAAAGGTTGGGAAAGCGTTGGGGGTGATTAAATAGTTACGTATAAATTATTTATATTTGTACGTATAAATCAACAGAGTATGGCAACTATTAAACTTACTTTGAGCATGGATGAAGACACAATTCAGACTGCAAAAAGAATAGCTTCTGAAAGCAATATGAGCGTTTCAAAATTGTTTAAAAATTTGATAACAGCAGTTGAAACGGAAAAAAGGACAAAAGATCCTGTTTTGGAAAAAATCAGAAACACAGAAATACCCGATTGGATAAAACAGCTTTCAGTAGTGAGTAAGCCTACTCCTGATTTTGATCACAAAGCGGAATATCACAAACACCTTGAAGAAAAGTACAGTGTATGAGATCAGTATTTATTGACTCAGATATACTACTTGATTTAATTTTGAAACGATATCCGTTTTATGAGTGGGCTTTAGGTTTATTTTTTTTGATCGATGAAAAGGAATATTCCGGATGTACTTCCGTACATTCACTATTAAACGTTCATTACATCGCGAAGAAAAGTGTTGGCGAAAAATCTGCCAGGGCATCCATAAGACTTTTATCAAACAAAATAAATATTATCAGTGAAGGGTTATCGATCATCGAAAAAGCTTTAGACTCAAATATTGTTAATTTTGAAGATGCTGTTCAACATTGTGCTGCGGTAAGCGCAAATGCTAATTTTATTATCACCCGAAATACAAAAGATTACAAGAAATCCACCATACCGGTTTTAACAGCCGAACAATTTTTAAGAACATTATAAATGCAAGATAAAATAGACCAATATACCAAAGAGATCAACGCTTTTTTAGCAGCTAATGCCGAAGAACTGGAAACCTTCCGCATTAAATTTTTGGGGACCAAAGGCGTTATTAAAGATCTATTTGAACAGTTTAAAACTGTCGGTACTGAAGAAAAACGTACGTTTGGCAAAGTTTTAAACCAGTTTAAACAACTGGCCGAAGCTAAATACAATGAAGTAAAAGAAACTTTTGACTCAGGACTGAAGACTGAAGACTTAGGCCTTGACCTTACGCTTCCCGGAGATGGATTTAACACCGGCTCCCGTCATCCCTTATCCCTGGTAAGAATTGAGATCATTGATATTTTTAAAAGATTAGGTTTCGTGGTGGCTGAAGGTCCCGAAATTGAAGATGACTGGCATAATTTCTCTGCATTAAACTTCCCCGAAGAACACCCCGCACGGGATATGCAGGATACTTTCTTTATAAAAAAGAACAGCGGTAAGGATGATATCGCGCTGCGTACCCATACTTCATCGGTACAGGTACGGATGATGGAAAATGGTAAACCGCCGTTCCGGGCTATTATGCCGGGCAGGGTTTACCGTAATGAGGCAATTTCGGCCCGGGCGCATTGCTTTTTTCACCAGGTAGAAGGTTTGTATATTGATGAAAATGTATCATTCGCAGACCTTAAACAAACCCTTTATCATTTTGTACAGGAACTTTACGGCGCAGATTTCAAAGTACGCTTCAGGCCATCCTATTTCCCTTTTACCGAACCATCTGCCGAAATGGACATCTCCTGCACCATTTGCAAAGGCGCGGGATGTAACATGTGTAAATACACAGGTTGGGTGGAGATATTGGGCTGCGGTATGGTTGACCCTAACGTTTTGGAAAACTGCAATATCGACAGCAAAAAATACACCGGCTTCGCTTTCGGCATGGGGATAGAAAGAATTGCCAACTTAAAATATGTGATACGCGATCTGCGTTTATTCTCTGAGAACGATGTTCGTTTTCTGAAGCAATTTAAAACTGAGATCATATGAGGAAATGGATCCTGCTTTCCGCTATCGCTATAAGCTGCCTTTCGTGTGTAAAAAGCGGGGGCGTTATACCAAACGTTGCCGTAAATTTCCAGGCGGCAACCACCGACCCACGCTTTAGCGCGCTGAACGTTCCAGGTGGTGCGGTGCTGGTAAATGGCTATGGCGTGGCCGGGCTGATTTTATACCGCGAAGCAGATGGCAGTTATGCCGCGTACGACCGTTGCAGTACCGTTGACCCTTCAAAGCTCTGTGCAGTTACCCTTGATGCCGGAAACTTTACCGTTACTGACCCCTGCAGCGGCGGCAAATGGGCCCTCTCCAGCGGCAACCCGGTTAAAGCGCCAGCGGTAACCTCGCTCAAAGCCTACAGCATTGATGTAAGTAACTTTGAAATATTTGTATCAAATTGAATTGGTGAGTGGTGAATGCTGAGTAGTTAGTAATTTACTACTCATTATTCATAATTTAATACTCACTATTTACGTCTCACAACTCACCTGCTCACTATTCTCATTAAAATTTAGATATTTGTATCGAATTGATACATGGAAGCTGACAAAATAAAAGAAAGTATAAAGCGGGCCGCGCAGGAACTGTTTCGAAAATTTGGTTATCATAAAACCAGCGTTAACGAAATTGCCAGGAAAGCAAAAATTGCCAAAGCTACTATTTATAAATATTTCGAGAGTAAAGAAGATGTTTTGCACTCCTTACTGATGGATTACATTAAGGTAAGCGTTAACGACCTGATCCATAGCAACACGCATGAAGATGATGAGGAGGCACATTTAAACACCCTCATTATGAAAACCTGCCGCCTGAGCTATACCGTGTGCAATGAGTTTATTGGCTGGGATTTTATCCGGGAATCGGCCAATTCACAGGCTTTTCTTAAAAACTTATCCAACGAACTGGAAGAAATGCTGGTAAACGCGTTCAGCCAGTTAAGCGGCCTGCGTAAACAGGAAAATTATTTAAAGAAATTGCACTTTTTGATCAAATGTAGCAAAAGCATCGTCTTCAGCTTTGCATTTACCTCGGTAAGTGATTCGGATGTGCGGAAAAATTTTGTGTCCTTTCAAAAAGACATCTTGCCTTATTTGGTGAAGGCCGCGATAACTATTTAGATTTCGGACGTCGGATGTTCGAATTCGGAATTTTTGTTTATGGATAATCAGTAATATTAAATTATGTTTATTTTGTCACTTGGATTTATTCTCCCTGATGTATCCAGGCCCAGCTTCTACCATTCCAATAAATTATCCCGCCTGCATTAAATTCACCGTCTTCAACGCTCCAAATGCTAATGCCTTTATTTGGAAGTTTCCTTTTAATAGTACCGGCAATATCACCATTATCAAATTTCGTTTCGTATGCAAATCTTTGGCTAAAAATCCTCCATTTGTCCATCCATTTTAAATCATCGGACTCATCTTGTCCACGTTTACCAACTTTTTTACCAGCACCAAATACCACATAGCCAGCTTTATTCCCGAGAAAAACGATCATACCCTTTTTATTGGATTTTGTTTCAATTACTAAAACAGCCACATCATTAATACCGTCTCCATTAAAATCAGCTTTTAAAAAAGGCGGTTTTAGGAATGGAGTTATCTGGTATTTTTCGTCAAGCTTATATCTTTTAAATAAGTTGATAGACTCAATAGGTACTGATAAAGATTGGGCATTAATTCTTAAAGAGGATGTTATCAGAAATAAAAAAAACACATTTTTCATTGGCTGTATTTGCGGCAAGGTTTAATAATAATGTCGAACCAAAGATACCTTTTAATCATTAACAACAAAAAACCAACATCCTGATTCTACTATAACATCAACTAAATCCCAAAATCAACTTAATCAATGGTTCCGACAATTTTCCTTTTCAACCAATTACCGATAAACGCCCCGATAACCCCGGCAATGGCGCCACCCATGCTAAACAGTAAATTAAAAGCAATAAATTTAATGATGCTGCCGGTATCTGTTTTGCCGCTATAACCCAATAGAATATAAACCAGGAACAAAGCATACCCAAATAAAGCGCCGTTAACAATAGCATTACGCCGGCTCTCGTTAAAATAGCCGATCAGCAGCGCCCCAATTGCCCATGGGATAATATTATACCATCCTTTTATATAATAGTTGGAAAGGAAGCTTAACCCGATGGCTGCCACCAGGATCAATAATTTTGCGGTCAGGTTTTTCATATCCGATCTTAAAAAAAATATTTTTCACTAATTATTTTGAAATCAAAGATAAAATAATTTACTTTGATAAACAAAGTACTTTTAAGTGGAAGAAAAACAAATACAGGACGACCTTGCCTCCATTCGCAGCCTGATGGAGCGGTCCTCAAAATTTATATCCCTCAGCGGGTTATCCGGGATTTTGGCAGGGATTTATGCATTGATTGGTGCAGGGGTAGCGTATTATGAATTATACATTGGGATAGGAAGGCATCATTATAACCCACATTTCCGAATTGTTGAAAACATAGAAGATTCATTCTTACTGCTCACTTTATTCCTTATTGCTCTTTTGGTTTTACTTGCCTCACTTTTAACTGGCTTTATTTTAACCAGTAAAAAGGCAAAAAAAAGCGGACAACCTATCTGGGGAAATACCAGCCGTGCTTTGATCTTTAATATGGCTTTACCATTAATAAGCGGCGGCCTGCTGATCCTGATATTATTATACCGCAATTATTACGGTGTCGTTTCCCCTGCCTCACTTATTTTTTATGGACTTGCCTTAGTGGCTGCAAGCAACTTTACTTATAAGGATGTGCGCTACCTGGGCATTTGCGAGATTGTATTGGGCTTAATTGCCGCTTGTTTACCCGGCTACGGTTTGTTATTTTGGGCGATTGGTTTTGGTGTGCTGCATATAATTTATGGGAGCATGATGTACTTTAAATACGACAGGTGAAAGTCCCTTTTGAAAAATTAGATAAAGCTTTTGAGAACCGCTTAAGGCTGCAGATCATGAGTGTGCTGATGGTAAACGACAGGTACGACTTTAATTCGTTAAAGGAACTGCTGGATACTACCGACGGCAACCTGGCGTCGCACTTAAAAGGGTTAGAGAAAGAAGAATACATCCTGGTGCATAAAACATTTTTAGGCCGGAAACCGAATACTACTTATGAAGCCACCGAAAAAGGAAAAACGGCGTTTAAGCAGCACCTGGATGCTTTGGAAAAATTAATTAAACAACAAAAATCAAACTAAAATGGAAACCAAACCAATCATTACTTTAATAAAATACGCTGCCATTGGCGGCAACGTCTTATTTGTTTTATGGATCTTATTCAACGCCATGGATGAAGGCTTCCGGGGTACACTGCCGGAGAAATTATCGGCCGTTGGACTGATCGGGCTATTATCCGTAAACAGTATCCTGCTGCTGATGAAATCATCTCAAAAACAATTAAAAAATCAATAATTAATCAACCAAATTTTTTTATCCATGTGCTTTGAAATACAAAGTACTTTTAAGTAATAAAATCATGATAGAACAATCAGAACCAACACCACAACCAAAGCAAAGTACCTGGACCCAGGATTCCATTTTAATTAAATTAGGGGTTATTACCGTAATTATCCTGCTTTTGCTGATCCCGTCGGCCTGGATCCAAAGCCTGGTGACCGACCGCGAAGGCTACCAGCAGGAAAACCTGAAGAATGTAGCGGATAAATGGGCGGGCAGCCAACTGGTGCAGGGCCCGGTTATGGCGCTGCCCTACCGCAAAATGATCACCGAAAATAACAATGCTGGCAAACCGATAACCCACGAGGTGACTAAAACGTTGTATGTATTGCCCCAAACACTTAGCATGAAAGCGGGGATCCAGACAGAACAATACAGCAGCGGGATTTACGATGCCATTGTTTACAACTCAAAAGTAAACGTAACAGGCAGTTTTAATCAGCCCGATTTAAGTGAATTAAGTATAGACCCTGCTACTATTCAATACGACAAGGCCAGACTGATATTCAGCATTTCGGACCTGAAAGGGTTAAAGAACAACCCGGTAGTGACCATCAGGGGACAACAATATACGCCCGAGCCTTCTGAAAATGAAAACATGCCCTTAAGCAACGGCCTGCAGGTGAGCTTTCCACTGCAAAAGGAACAGGGATTTAATTTTAGCTACCAGCTTGATCTGAAAGGCAGCAATGCGCTGAATTTCCTGGACATCGGCAAAACCACCGATGTGGAAGTTAACAGCGACTGGAAACACCCCGACTTTAACGGCCGTTACCTGCCCGATACCCGTACAGTTAGCGACAGAGGGTTGAATGCAAAATGGCAGATGCTTTATTATAACCGCCCGTTTCCGCAGCAGTGGACCGATGGCGACTCGGTATTAACCAACAAAAAAGCATTGACGGACGCAGTGATAGGTGTTAAACTTCAGCTGCCTATTGACCAGTACCGTAAAATTTTGCGTACCACCAAATATTCAACGCTAATTATCCTGCTCACTTTTGTTTCCCTTTTTCTTGCGGAAATGATCAAAAAAGAGCGGATCCATTTGTTCAACTATACGCTCATCGGGGCGGCGATGGTGGTGTATTATACCCTGTTGTTATCGTTTGCAGAACAGATCGGGTATAATTACGCTTACTTGTTATCCTCGCTGTCCACCATTGGGTTAATCGCAGTTTTCACCTCTTCCCTCTTAAAAAACAGGAAGGTATCAGCTGTATTTGCTTTCATTCTTACCATATTTTATGGTTTCATATTCATTATCATACAACTGGAAGAGCTTTCCCTGCTGTTTGGAAGCGTAGCCTTATTCATCATCATCGCCGCGCTGATGTATTTCTCGCGAAAAATAAACTGGTATAAGCATTAAAAGGCCTCACCCCAAGAGGCTGTCTCAAAAGTCGATTGTATCAAAAGGTTACCAAATAATATTTGCCTCTGCGATCTTTGCGTTCTCGTCTCCGTGATCTCTGTGGTTAAATTTTA
>NZ_CAIWNH010000277.1 GCF_903913935.1 uncultured Mucilaginibacter sp. | reverse complement strand
CCAAAGGCGCTTTCACCTTTCACCTTTCACCTTTCACCTTTCACCTTTCACCTTTCACCTTTCACCTTTCACCTTTCACCTTTCACCTTTCACCTTTCACCTTATCCGATAAGCCAACCCTAAACTGATCAATTGGCTGTGCGTATAGTAGGCGGTAGGTGAATCGTTAAGCAGATGATTGCTAAAATTGGTTAGGCCCTGTATAAAACCGGCAGTAATGCTAAACTTGTTGTAGCTGATCGCTGCCCGTAAGCTAAACCTGAAATCGACCGGGGATTTTCCTCTGTCCATATCAGTTTGGTAAACATTTCCACCCATATCTGTTGCTTTGCCATATTCGTGGGTATTTAAATTAAAACCAAGATCGAAACCAGGCATCAAATCAAGTTTCACTTTTTTTATTTTCAAACGGTAACCGATGTAGGGGTTAACGTTAATGTCCTGGCTTTGTAAATAAGTTTGCCCGGTTGCCGCGGTAGGGCCGGGGATGGTGAAGTTGATAACTGATTGATTAAGATCGCTTCGATAAACACCGTTTACATCAACCTTGCTTCTTAAGGTTTGATAGCCGCCCTGCAGGCCAAAAATAAAACCTGAACGGCCAACGTGCTGTACCTGTACCCCGCCGCCATAACTAAAACCAAATTTATTTCCATAAGGATTATTGGTATAACCCGCTTTGGAATTCGCCGCTCCGCCGTTAATAAATGAGGTAGCGGTAGTGTAATTGCCGGTATAGCGAAATCCGCCGGTATTACCCAGTAGCGATACTTCCATATTTTGTGCGTGAAGCTGTGTTAATACCAGGAAAGCGAATAAGGTTAAAAAGGTTTTCTTCATTTTTTATGGGTAGTGAAATTGAATTTAAGGTTTACGCCACCCGCGCCAAATTTAATATCCTGCGAACCAAGGCCCTGGAGCGGGTATTTCAGGAAAGGCTCAAGCACAATCCGGTTTTTGCCAAGCGGGTATCCCACGCCAACGGCAAAGTTGAGCATTTTGCCAACATAAAAACCGTTAAAACTACTATGTGTGCTTTCATTCTTTAATTGTTGCAAACCGGGCGAAGCCAGGGCCGGGTAGTTATATTGATAAGTATAAGTTTCATTGATAAAAGTGCCTGAACTAAAGCCTGCCAGCATATATAAATCAGTTTTCTTTGGGTTAAATTCATATTTCAGGTTCAGCGGGATATCCAAACCAACCAGGTTTGCGTTGTAGTTTTTATAAGTTGGTACCGAAGCGGTGTTGATAACACCTGTTGAAAATAGAGCCATCTGGTTAACGTAAGATGCCGGGGCACTGCCTGCGGCAATGCCCGCAGCGTTTGGCGCAAATTGCGCACCGGAAACAGGGGCACTGGTATTAAAAGCCAGCGAATTTTGAGCAATGGTCATGCCGGTAACCAGTTTTAGGTTTTTCGTAATGGTTATTTCAGCGGTAACACCGGCGCCCAGGTTTGCCTGGTTGCCGCTGCCTTTAGCATAGTTAAAGTAGGTGGCTGCGTAAATACCAAAAAGTACCTTTTTTTGCCCGCTAATGTTTTTATCTAAAGGCTGATGGTCTTCAGCAAACATGGATGCGATTGATTTTGACGGAGAAGCTGGTTTGTTCACCGGCGGAGTGTTTTTATCCCCAACTAATACTCCCGGCTTATTTACGCCGGTCACAGGGTTATTCGTATTCGTTTGGGCATTGGTGGCAAACTGGTTTGGCTGAGATTGTATTTTGTTGTGCAAACTACTGTCACTTGTTTTTACTGCACGCGCTATTTTGTTGCTGGTGTCACTAATAACAGGTGTAAAGTCAGGCGTGTTAGCTGCACCAACGGACTTGCTTTTTACAGATCTTAGATCTACTGCGAGTGACGTTTTGTTACTTGCGTCATTAATAAACTTATGGGCATTGGCATTGCTTACAGGGGAGTTTTGTGCCGGCTTTTCATGGTTTACACTGTTTTTTGCAATACTTTCCGAAATGCTTTTATGATCATTTTTTATAACAGGTGATGGAGTAACGTTTGTTGTTTTTTGGTTGCTTTTCTGCGCTATAACACTTTTAGGTGCGGCAGGGCTGTGTTTTTTAATGCCGGTAAGTTCTACCGGCGAATTATTCTTTTCAAATTCAAATAATCCAACACCTAAAAATAAAAGTATCAGGGCGGCTGCGCTCCACCATAGCCATGCTGTCGTGGGTCGCTTTGCTTTTTTGGGAAATTTTTCCCTCAGCAGCAGCCAGCCTTCATTAGCAGAAGGGTCTTCGTAATTATCGAATACCTCGCTAATGCGGTGCTTAATGTCCTTATCTAACTGATCGTCCATGTTTTAATGCTTCAGTTCTTATTGCGCTTCTTAATTTTTCCTTGGCCCTGCTCAGGTAAACTCTTGATGAACTTACCGGAATCGCCAGCAGTATAGCTATCTCGTCATGGCTATACCCGTCTATTTCATATAAATTGAAAATGGTAAGCTGTATTGGTGGCAATACACTCATCATTTTTATAATATCCTGCGCATGCAGGTCGTCTAATGCGCTGGCATGTATCGCCGGGTTAGTAGTTTCAATATCAACATTTAGTTGAAATTTCAAGTCCTTTCGCCGCCGGTCGATACTTGTATTTACAATAATGGTACGCAACCAGGCTTTAAAAGGTCTGTCGCTATTGAAATTGTTTATCGAGTTAAATACTTTTATAAATGCGTCATTTACAACCTCTAAAGCATCATCCCGGGTTAAACAATAGCGCAAACCAATACCCATAGCATAGCTATAGAATTGTTTATACAACAATTCCTGGTACTTTAAGCTGCCTGTTTTGCATTGACTGATAATTTCTTCTTCAGCAATACGCCGGGGTTGATGCATTAAGTGTGTTTAATTCAGCCTGAATTTAGTTATTTATTAACAATACGGAAAGGTGCCTGTAAACGCTACATAAGGTTTGAATTTAGTTAGTGAGTGGTCGGTTGTAAGTAGTGCGTCAATGTCGGCTCATCTTTTCACCATTCACCACTCACTAATTAACCTTTTTTAAATTATATTTCAGGATCAGCGTGTCCAGGTATGAATGATAACCAATTTGAAGCGTTGTTCCATCATAGGAATAGCTATATAAACCATTTAAATGCACTTTTGCAGCTGCGCTTGTCGGCTGGTAGGTGTCGTGATCCTGGAAATATAGGGTGTTATTTGCCTGGTAAACTATAAAGCCCCCATAACTGCCTTCATGTACGGTTGCAGTATCGCCGGTAACTTTATAGCCGGTAGCGGCCTGCATCTCCAGCGTAATGTTCGCTGATGCGGAATCAATGGAAACTGCCCTGTGGTGGATCACTTCAAAATGCCCGTTAAAAGTGCCAACAGGGGCAAGCGCTGTTGGGCTTGGGTTATTACTTTTGTTGATTGAGCAGCCGTATACAAACAGCAGGAGGAATAGCAAAAAATATAGTAAAGGATTTTTCATGAAATATTTATTTATAACTCCTTACGAAGTTTTTTATTTAAACGATACACAACCTGTATATTTTATTTCCGTTTTGCCTCTTCCCAAAAAATATCCATTTCGGCAAGGCTCATATCATGCAGCTGTTTACCACTTTCTTTTGCCTTGCTTTCAAGGTACTGGAACCGCTTTATAAATTTACGATTTGTTTTCTCCAAAGCATCCTCCGGATTAATATTTATAAAACGAGCGTAATTGATGAGCGAAAACAGCAGGTCGCCAAATTCGCCTTCTGCTTTTTCCTGGTCAATGGCAGTATTGTCCTCGGCATTAAATTCATTTCTGAATTCCTGCATTTCTTCTTCAACTTTTGCCCATACCTGGCTTTTCTCTTCCCAGTCGAACCCAACGCCCCGCGCTTTTTCCTGTATGCGTGATGCTTTTACCAATGCCGGCAGTGATGCCGGTACGCCTGCCAATACTGAACGGTTTCCCTCTTTTAGTTTGATCTGCTCCCAGTTGCGTTTTACATCGGTTTCATCCTTTACCGTTACATCTCCATAAATATGCGGATGCCGGTTGACCAGTTTATCACAAATGCTGTTTAATACATCCGTAATATTAAAATCGTTGGTTTCCGAAGCGATGCGGGCATAAAAAACAAGATGCAGCATAATATCGCCGAGTTCCTTTTTTATTTCGGGCATATCGGCGCTTAATATCGCGTCCGATAATTCGTAGGTTTCTTCGATGGTTAGGTGGCGAAGACTTTCAAGGGTTTGCTTTTTATCCCAGGGGCAGTTAAGGCGCAGATCGTCCATAATTGTTAACAGCCGGGTAAAGGCAGTTTCGGGCGTAGCAGCAGTTGATGGCGGTATTAATGGCATATCGTCTATTAAATTAACACGAATTGCACGAATTTTTTCGAATTGTACGAATTCGAAGTAAAAATAGGGTTTATGTATGGAAGTCCGAAAGACCGGAAGTCCGAAAGGCGGGAAGAAGAAAGTTTTTTTGGCGGGATTTATGGACTTTTATTTAATTTTAATTGAAAATCGCATTCATTTTGAAAATGCCCGATCATAACCAACTGATTTACGCCATCGAAGTACATTCCGTTGAAGGGATACAACGATATTTTGCTAAAGGGGGCGGCCCCAACGATTTGTTGCCCGATGGTACGCCGGTGTTTACTATGATGGTAGAAATGTACACCCGCACACCCAAGTTTAAGGATTGTGTTAAGGCTTTTATTGATGCCGGCTTAGTATTTAAGGATAAGGCCCTGCTGGCAGTGTTAATCGACGATGCTGATCAGTTGGAAGAATTGATTAAAAATGATCAATCTATCCTCACCAAAACATATTACCAATACAACAATACCTACACCCCATTAACCGGCGGTACCCTGCTCTATTTTTGTGCCGAATACAATTGTATTGCCTGTGCCCATGTTCTGGTTAAATATGGTGCCGACGTAAACGCAAAAGCCGCCTATGATGAATACGGTTTCGGCGGGCATACCCCAATCTTTCATACCGTAAACCAAAATAGCAATAATTCCATCGACATGCTGAATTTCCTGCTTGAAAATAAGGCCGATCTAAACCTGACAGTTAAAGGTTTGATATGGGGCCGTGGGTACGAGTGGGAAACATTTATCCCTGCTGTAAACCCCATTAGCTACGCCATGATGGGCTTACTGCCGATGGTGCACCGCCGGCAGGAAACCATTGCAGAAGTGGTATCCCTTCTGGTTAAACATGCTTACGGAATTGACTATAAACCGGCAAATGTGCCGAATGCGTATTTGAAGAAATAATTGGCTTTTGGTTTTACCGCGGAGAGGACAAGAAGGAATCCTGCAATCCTCAAATCTTAGTTCAGACCATTTTCACCGCCCTCAACATTTCCCTTTTACCCGGCGCTCCCGGTGCTTTTTCCACTTTACATCCCAGGGCTTTTACCGCCCGCTTTAAATTCCCGGTGATGGCATAAGTAACAAACACGCCGCCTGGTTTTAAAAATTGTATTGTATGGGCAATAGCTATTTCGTTCCACATTTCAGGCTGGTACATGGCCGCGAAGGCGTCAAAATAAATAATGTCATACTGTTTTGCAGATTCAAAATCTTGTAGTTTGCAGTGGGCTATTTGCAGTATGCACTGCGTTCCTATACTTATCGCAGCTTTTAAGCTATCCGGGTATTTTTCAATAAAACTGTTCCATGTTTCGGGCTGTAAATATTGGTCGTAGCCGGTCTGGCTAATCATTTCGGGGGCTAATGGGTAAGCCTCAATGCCCGTATAATTCAGTTCGATACCCTTTTCAACGCAAAATTCGGCGCTTAGTAAAAAATTAAGGCCGGTGCCGAAGCCGACTTCTAAGACAGAGATACAAGCCCCCTCTAAATCTCCCCAGGTAGGGGAGAAAAAATATTTCAACCCTGAATTCACAAACACATGCTGGCTTTCCTGCAGGGCGCCGTGCTTTGAATGGTAATTTTCGCCCACCTCAGCATTGTAAATGGTATTCGAGCCATCCGCCGTTTTTACTATTTCGAGCATCTTAATTGGTTCCAGCTTAAACGTCTGATAAAAACGGTAGTTTTATAAAAAGTAACGGTTTCAATGCCCGACATGTTTCCCGCCGATCTCCAGCACAGCTTCGCTCAGGTCCAAAACAGGTACTGCTGCTATTTTTGCAGCAATGATGCTGGCTGCCGCTGCTGACCGATACCCTGCTGCGCAGTGTACCACAATAGGTTTGTCTTCAGGTATTTCGTTAATCCGTTCACGCAATTCAGGTAAGGGAATCAGATGTGCACCTTCAAATATCAAGCCGCCCTCAGTTTCATTTGGGTTGCGTACGTCTACAATGGTATATCTTTCCGGATGGGTGGCAAAACGGGGAAGATCAAATTCCCGCTCCGGCAATTCAGGGTACCGGGGGGCCAAAATACCAGCAACCAGGTTCCTTTCATAGCCAATCTTCGCGGCTTTTACTAAAACTTCTTCCAATGCTTCGGCTGTATCAGCAACCAGGTAATAGCGCTCCTTCGGACCTACGATGGACCCCAGCCATGTTTCAAATTTTCCGCCGTTCTGTAGATTGATCGCCCCTTTTTCATGCCCTTTTTTAAATTCCGCATTAGGCCGGGTGTCAACAACCACTGCATTTTTTTCAAGTGTCACATTGCCGGTTAAGCGCGTAATGTGAGCCACGCTTGCTGAAAAAGCTGGTGCTCCTTTCTTATTCAACTCAACATCACTTCCAAAATATTTCGGAATAAAAGGTTGGTCGGCGACCAGTGTTTTTACAAAATCAGCTTCCGCCATCAACTGCAATGCATAATTCTCGCGCAATTCGCGGCCTATGGTGCTTTCAAGATCCGGGCTCATGTTTTTTCCGCAGAGCGAGCCGGGGCCATGTGCCGGGTAAACCTTCACATTGTGCGGTAGTTTCATTATTTTTTCGCGGGTAGATTGGTACATCTGCCTGGCTAGCTCCTCCTTTTTGGCTGTTATATTACCCACGTTTTCGCGCAGATCCGGGCGGCCAACGTCCCCTACAAACAAAGTGTCCCCGGTAAACAATGCCTGCTCCGTACCATCTTCATCTTCCGCCAAAATACATATCGAGTCAGGCGAATGCCCGGGGGTGTTGATCGCTTTAAGTTTAATATCATTTAACTTTATAAAATCGCCGTCATCAAAACTTTCATGAGGGTATTCAGCGCCTGTTAATTTGCTTGCATAGATGATCGCGCCGGTGGTTTGATGGATCTCCAGGTGTGAACTTACAAAGTCAGCATGAGGGTGTGTTTCAATTACGCCAATAATATCGGCATCGTGTTGTGCCGCAAAATCATAGTAAGGTTTTGGGTCGCGGGCCGGATCGATCACGATCATTTTTCCCGTTCTTATTACTGCGTAAGAAGCGTGTGCTAAACCCTTGTCGTAAAATTGTTGTATGATCATTGTATGCAAAGATAGTTTGAATTTCGGAATTCGGATTTACGAATTCGGATTTTGAATTTTTATGAATGAATGTAAAAAGTTAATAATTCCGAAACGGCGTAGCGCTCTTGAGCACCATTAAGAATAAACAATCGCGAAAAATCGAAAATCTAATATCCGAAATCATTCATTCTCTCTTTTCACCAGCAAAAACTCTTCGCCCTCCAATGGTAAATAGCCGTATTCATAGCAAAAATGGTAGGTCTTTCCATTTAGGGTTTGATAGCTGTGGGTATGGTATTCAAAATCAAAACCTTTTGAAACTAATTTTTTACGGGTTGTTTTTGTTTTTCCACCGGGGTTTAATTCCTCCAATATCCGCCGGTTGCGCTTCAGGATATTGTTGATATTGCGCACCAGGTTATAACTGCTGCTGTTGAGCTGGTTGTTATAATTGTTGCGGCATAGGTCATTGCAGAATTTTTTGTCGGCACGCCCACGCAAGGGTTCGCCGCAGTCAAGGCAGTTCCTTTCTTCATTCATTTGATAAAGATAAATAATGTTTTATCCGCTTGCAAACGTTTACAAACGGAAATTGTCGACTATAAACGGTTACTCACCGGGTAATATTTGCATCCCTCTACAACTTTGTGGCGTCATTTTAAAAAAAAAATTAAAATTTAAAAAGCATGAACTCATTAAGAAACAGCGTACGCCTGGTAGGTAACCTGGGTATGGACCCCGAAGTAAAAAGTTTTGACAACAACAAAAAACTGGCCCGTTTATCATTAGCTACCAGCGAGAGCTACAAAAACGACAAAGGCGAAAAAGTAACCGAAACCCAATGGCATAATTTGACGCTGTGGGGCAACCTTGCCAAATTCGCCGAGGACGACCTTAAAAAAGGAGATACCATAGCAATTGAAGGCCGTTTAAAAAACAGCAACTATGTGGATAAAGACGGTAATAAACGCTATTTCTGCGAAGTGGTGGTTAACGAATTTATTAAAGTTGGCGGTAGGAGTTAGTTATTGGTTGAATGGGTTGGATTAAGTTGAGTGGTTGGAAAACTTCATCAACTTAATCCAACCCACCTGATGACTATCGGGCCTGCTTAATTCAACTAACCACCTACAACTCATCCTTTAAATGAATTGTCTTTTCAACGATCGTATGGATTACGCTGTCTAATTCCTGGGCTGTTAAATCAATATGGCCGATAATTTCCCTATTCATCGGGGTGTCCATGTTTTTTTTTATCAAACAGGTTTACCAGCCCTAAAATAGTGGCTACCGGGCGCCTGATCTCGTGCGAACTGATTGACGCTATTTCCTGCAGTCTTTTATTCTGGTCCTTTATATTATCCTGGTTACGTTTATTTTCCATTAAAACACGCAGTATATTTACTGTACGTTCAATCATGCTTAATTCATCGCCTTTAGGTTCTCTTGCCGTAGTATAATAAACCGCAAATGTGGCCAATACATGTGCCCCCTGCGAACTGATCACCGGTGTCGACCAGCAGGCCTTAAGGCCGTAAGGGCGGGCGATATCACTGTAATCCTCCCACAAAGAATCTTTTTCAATATCGCTGACGATGACCTGGCTGCGATGATATACCGATGTTCCGCATGAACCGGCTTTTGGACCTATAGCTGTTCCGTTTATTGAATTGCAAAATTCAACGGCCAACCTCGGTGCTGCAAGGTGGTAAACTCTTTCCTGTGCCTCGTCAACTTCGAGCACCGAGCAGATCATATCCGGAAATATCTCTTCAATGCCCTTTAACAGTTCGTTGATGGTTTGCTGCAACGACTGCGAAGACGAGGCATTTAATTCGAGGATGTTTTTTTCAAGGGCGAGTATAAGTTGCTGGATCTTAACAGTGTTAATATCCCTGATAAAAACCATTACCTCGTGTTTAAACGGATAGATATTTATTCTAAGCCATCTGTTAAAATACTTGTTGAAATATTGTGCCTGGTCGGTCGTGTTCCCGCTAAAAGCAGCTTCAAACTTGGTAATTACTTCATCCGTTATTCCAAGGCTATGCAATTTTTTTAAGCTGATGTTTTTAAGCTGTTTATTGTTTAACCCGGTAATAGCCAGGAAGGCCGGGTTGTAGGCTGTTATTTGCCATTTGTTATTGATAATAAAAAAACCTTCACTAAAGCTTTGTATTATATGCTGGATGTTGTCTGTAAGGTTATTTTGGTTGGGACCGTTTAATTTATTGGTTAAGTTTGTTCCGGACGCATAAATCAGGTCATCATGGCTGTTAAAAAACAGCGACCATTTGATATTGTAATAACGGCCGTCTATCCCTTTAATGCGTGTTTCATGTCCCGTTATTTCCTTTTTGCGTAACAAAAGAGTGGCAAGCTCCTCTCTCCTTCGCACATCGGCAGGATGAGATAGCGTATTGATCTTGACATTATAGAGTTCGGCCTCTGAATAGCCCAGGGTTTTCCGGAGCGCTGAATTTGTATGTTTAATGGTGCCGTTTTTGTCGAAAACGCAAAAAAAATCATTTGATTTATCAAATAAAAATGAAAGTCTGGCATCCATATTTGTACCGGCAAGTATCTATAATATCATATACTAAAATTAAAGATATTGTTTGCACAACACCAAATATTATTTTAGGGGGTACTTGCAGCTACCGGCAATACTTTTCCGTTGTAAAAACGGTGCCCTGTTATAGAGAAATCTGCAATGTATTTCCCCATCTCAAATGCCATAACCGGCGATTCATATCCAGGGAATGCTTTTTCGAGCATTTCTGTTTGTGCCGACCCGATAGCGAGACAGTTAACTTTTATCTGTTGGTCGGCCAATTCCACCGCTAAGCACTCTGTTAGTGTATGTAATGCGGCTTTGCTTGCCGAGTAGGCTGAAAGGCCGGCAAATTTTGCACTTCCCTGGAAACCACCCATGCTGCCAATATTTACAATATGAGATCCCTCGGGCATAAGGTCAACTAATGCTTGTATGATACGGACATGGCCTATAAAATTACTTTGCAGCATTTCAATAAAGTCCATTTCCTTTAACTGCTTAAATGGCTTATTGATCAATACACCGGCATTATTAATAAGAATGTCCACGTGGTTATCAAAATTGCTTTTGATGAAGCTTTTCAGGTCGGCGTAATCGTCATGCACAATATCAAAAGCCAGGGCGTAGATCTCGGCATCGGGATTTAGTCCATGCGCTATTTCAAGCAAACGCTCCAGTTTTTCCTGCGAGCGTGCCAGGGCTATTACCTTATGTTTCCCGGACAGTATTAGTTCAAGCGCTGCTTCAAAACCTACGCCGCTGCTGGCGCCTGTAATAATGATATTCATGCTACTAAACTACCAATTTTTGCTCAACCGGATGTTTTATTAAATAAAATCCATCATTGATCAGCTTTTTAAATTCAGGCTCATCGCTGGCTTTTTGGGCTAGAAAAGCCCTGATTTCATTGGCCAGCGCCGGTTCAACTTCTTCATGTTCAAGTATCTCCAGTATTTCTAAAGCGCAAAGCCAGTCGTCATGATGGTTTTTTTGCAGGCGTAGCCACACATTGCCCAAAAAGCCATACTCGCCGCCATTGTGCCTGCGATCCCGTACCTGTTGGTAGAGTTTGTGCAGCTCTAATGTGCGGCCATCGTAAGCCGGGTGGTAAGTGCCGGTAGTTGATTTATAAGTAATATCTTCAAACGCATCCTTATCTGCTGCACCGCAAAAAACCGAAACAATGTTTTCACCCACGGCCATATCATAAACGCCCCATGATGGGTCGAAAAGTATATTACCATTTTTAGTTTTTACAGTGCAATCGGTAAAGGTGATCAATTGCGTTTTTCCATTGTCCGTAAAGATGTTTTTTACCAGGCCACTAACGGTTATACCACTCTCAAAAGTCAAAATAGTTTCTTTACCCTCTGCATTACTAAAGGAATAAAGCTCATTCGCGGCAAGGTTCTCAAGCGGCTCAACGTTGTCCTTTAGTCTTCCAACTGGCGAACTATAACCATCTTTGTGGTAATGCTTCCCATGGCCGTTTATTTGTTTGTTGTTTATTGCTAAAGCTGATGGTCCGGTTGTTCGTACATAAATCGGATTGCCATTTTCATCAGTTTCAAAACTTGTAAAGGTACCGGTCAATTGCAGGCCCGAACTGTAAACCGCTGTGCAAGTGTTTTTACTTTCAATCGCTTTTTGCAGCCCGTAAGCGCCGCCACGCCTAAAGGCCATCGTATCGGCAAATGTTTCCAATACATCTATCAGGTTTTGGAAAGTTGGGGTTACAAATAGCTGTGGCTGGGTTTTGGTAATATCGTAAGTGTAATTTACCGCATCAATGGTATATGGTAATTTTTCGATATCGGCTTTCATGCAACTCACACTCTCGCCTATTGATGACAACAAGCCTGCACCGTATATTTTTGGATTTTCCAGTGTGCCGATCAACCCATATTCGACAGTCCACCAGTGTAACCGGCTTAAAAGTGCCATTTCGGAAGGTTCGCCCATGTTTTCCTGTCGTTGCGCTAACAGCTCTTCTGCCTTTTTAATGTCAGTTTCATCCGCATCCGGCATTTCTTTTAAAATAGATAAAGCCCTGATGGCCTCGTACAATTCAAAGTCCTGGGCAGAAAACATGGCTTTTGCACCAATTGAACCAAAGTAACTCAGGTATTCGTGATAATCTTTATCTGCGATAATAGGGGCATGGCCCGCTGATTCATGGATAATATCAGGTGCGGGTGTATATTCAATATGTTTTAACTGGCGGATATCGGCGGCAATTACCAAAACCCGGTAAGCCTGGTATTCCATAAAAGCAGCAGGCGGAATAAAGCCGTCAACAGTAACTGCACCCCAGCCAATTTTGCCCAGCGCGTCATTCATTTCCTGCAGACTCGGGATCTTTTCGATTGTTAAGCCGGCTTTTAACAAGCCGGGAATGTAAGGGTAGTAGGCAACATCCTTAAGGTAACTATAATTTTGCCGCATTACATACCGCCATACCGCATGGTCAACCGGCGTATAATGCTCATAATGCTGATCAACTATAAATTGCTTTAAATGGGCGGGCAACGCAGCTACCTGCGGATTATTAAAATCATTAAAATGGCTCATTACGTTCAATAGGTATATAAGAGAACGCAAATTTATACAATAAGATTGCTATTCCTTAATTTCTTCCGCTGTAGGTAAGCCTTCCTGCAACCGCTCGGGACGCAATAAATAATAAATGCCTGTTAATGCCACCAGCAGGGATATTAGATAGAAGGAGATACTAATGTAAATGCCAAGCCCGGCATCGACGTGAAAAAAATCAGCTGATTTTTGGAATACCAGTTCACGCGCACCGGCACCACCAATAGTTACCGGCACTACGGCGGCAATAGCCGAAACAAGGAATGCCAGCAGGTATGGCGCAAATTTCCCGCTAAAATCCTGGCCCAACAATATCATGATGATGGTTAAAACCTGGAAAGTTTGTACTAAAACAGCTTTTGCATGGCCTTTAAAAAAATGCTTTGCAAACTCCTTGAAAAACTTTTTAACAACAAAATAGTAGATCAGGGTGCCGACAAAAAATATACTCGCCGGAATAGCTATGTGGATAGGTATTTGAGGGATAAATACTTTTAAACAAACAATGATTAAACCTATGGCCCATAACCCGCTCAGCCTGTCAAACAATATGGCAGTAAAAACCTTTTTTGCCGGTAGTTTATAGGTTTTATTAAGCAGGTATATTTTGTAGCCATCACCACCTATACCCCCAGGAAGTAAAAAGTTATAGAATAT
>NZ_CAIWNH010000276.1 GCF_903913935.1 uncultured Mucilaginibacter sp. | reverse complement strand
TAAAAAAAAAATTTTGTGGAAGTTCTTTAATTTTTATTTAATGCAATAAAGTTGCAATAAATAGGTTTAGACAAATATAAAACCTTAAACAATTTGCCCCATGTCTAAACTTATTACCTTATTACTGTTATCGCTATTTTTATTCAACCCAAAAAACAACCTGCCTGATAGTAAATTGGCGAAAGATGTGCGCATAAAAGTTTGGCCCAAACTGCAAAATGAGTTAGCCGATAAAGGGCTCAATATCATATCAGATTTATATGTAAGGATCTTTAAAGAGGAAAGCGTGATGGAGATCTGGATAAAGTCGGGCAGGGAATACCGGTTTTTTAAAAGCTATAACATTTGCTATTTTTCGGGCGGCCTGGGTACCAAAACACGATCAGGCGACGGCAAAAGCCCCGAAGGGTTTTATTCTATTACGCCCGGTCAGTTATACCCTTTGAGCACTTATTACCTGGCCATTAATATCGGTTACCCCAATAAGCTTGAAAAATTAAAAGGTTACACCGGCGATGCCATTATGATACATGGGCACTGCGCCTCCATCGGCTGTTACGCCATGACGAACGATGGCATAGAAGAAATTTACACGCTGGTTTATAAAAACTTCGAAGCCGGCAGGCAAAAAATACAACTGGATATCTATCCCTTCAGGATGAATGCTGAACATTTGAGTAAGTATGCCGCCAGTTCATTACTGCCTTTCTGGAGAAGCATGAAGCCGGGGTATGACCTGTTTGAGAAAAATCATTTGCCTGCAGTTGCTCAGGTAAAAGGGAAGAAATATGCATTTAATCAATGATTACGGTACCTTCCAACTTTGCAACTTTTCAATAAATCCATATCATCCAGTCGTAAAAATCTGTTTAAACAAGTAAAGCTAACGGCATACTTCACATCTTTGCAGAAGAAAACATCATGCCACATCTATTTTCCCCTATAAAAATAAAAAATATTGAGTTTAAAAACCGCCTAGTGGTTTCGCCCATGTGCGAATACTCCAGCGAGGATGGTTTCGCTAACGACTGGCACCTGGTGCATTTGGGCAGCCGGGCGGTAGGCGGCGCGGCTTTGGTGCTCACAGAAGCAATCGCTGTTTCGCCTGAAGGACGGATAAGTTACGGCGACCTTGGTATTTATAAAGACGAACACATTGCCAAATTAAAACAGATCACCGATTTTATTCACCTGCACGGTGCTTATGCGGGCACGCAATTGGCGCATGCCGGTCGTAAGGCAAATCATGATTTGCCATGGAATGGCGGCAAACAAATACCTTCAGACCAAGCAAACGGCTGGAAATCGGTAGCGCCAAGCGCGATCCCTTTCATTGATGAAGAAGAGGCGCCTGTTGCATTAGATAAAGCCGGCATTGAAAAAGTAAAAGCCGATTTTATGGCTGCTGCTGTACGCACGCTTGCCGCAGGATTTGATGTAATTGAGATCCATGCAGCGCATGGGTATTTGATCCATGAGTTTTTATCGCCATTAAGCAACCACCGCACAGATGAATATGGCGGCTCCTTTGAAAACCGGATTCGTTTATTGCTGGAGATCATTGAAAGCATCCGGGAAGTTTGGCCTGCTGAGAACCCGCTATTTATTCGCATCTCTTCAACAGACTGGACCGAAGGCGGCTGGACGGCCAATGATTCTGCTGAATTGGGCAAAATATTGATTGATAATGGCGTCGATCTGATTGACTGTTCTACCGGCGGAAATGTGGCTACCGCAAAGATCCCCCTAAAACGAGGCTACCAGGTTGAATTTGCTGAAAAGGTGAAAAAGGAAAGCGGTATCCTAACCGGGGCAGTGGGTTTAATTACCGAAGCGGTACAGGCGGATACCATTATCCGCGAAGGACAGGCCGATATGGTTTTCCTTGCCCGCGAATTATTGCGCGACCCTTATTTCCCGCTGCGCGCCGCGTATTTGCTGGGGCAGGAAGTAAAATGGCCCGATCAGTATTTAAGAGCAAAATGGCATTGAAAAATTTGTAATTTTGGATGATCCTGAGGGTGTCACCCCGCATTATTTTTTATACATGAAAAAATATCTCTCGTTAGTTACCTTCTCGCATACGATTTTCGCAATGCCATTTGCGTTTATTGGCTTTTTTTTAGCGGTAACCACCACCGATGCCCGTTTTGAATGGCCAAAGCTGGTAATGATGGTTTTGTGTATGATCCTGGCGCGTAATTCCGCCATGGCCTTTAACCGCTACCTCGACAGGAATATCGATTCAAAAAACCCGCGTACCAAACAAAGGGATATCCCTTCCGGGCGGATAAGCGCTGGATCGGCCTTAACTTTTACCATTATAAATTGCCTTTTGTTTATCGGAGTAACATGGTTCATCAACAGGTTGTGTTTTTATTTGTCGCCGGTGGCGCTGCTGGTTGTATTGGGCTATAGCGCTACCAAAAGGTTTACAGCCCTTTGCCATTTGGTATTGGGGCTTGGCTTATCCCTTGCGCCTATTGGTGCTTACCTTGTTGTAACCGGGGAATTTGCTTTAACACCGCTTTTCTTTTCATTCGCCGTGCTTTGCTGGGTAAGTGGTTTTGATATTATTTATGCCCTGCAGGATGAGGATTTTGACCGTGCAGAAAACCTGCACTCCATCCCTGCTTATTTGGGCAAAGTAAACGCTTTAAGACTTTCTACTTTTTTGCATATCCTTTCGGCTGTTTTTGTAGCAATGCCGGTATTTTATACCCATGTAGGTATACTTTACTATGCCGGAATCGTGTTTTTCTGCGCCATGTTGGTTTATCAGCACCTGCTGGTAAAACCAAACGACTTAAGCCGGGTTAATTTCGCTTTCATGACCACCAACGGCATTGCCAGCGTGGTTTTTGCCAGTATGTTTTTGCTTGACAGGATTTTAATTACGCACGGAATTCTTTAATTTAGATCCTATGGAAAGCCAGGACGCAGTAGCAGTTTTCAGAAAAGGTATCAGTAAATTCATCGAATTTAACGAGGCCGAATGGCATATTTTCTGCCAGCATCTCGATTTAAAAAAATTGAAGAAAAAGACCCATTTTGCCGAGCCTGGCATCGTTTGCAGCGAGATCGGATTTATATTAACTGGTTCTGTACGGTTTTTTAATGTCAAAGATGGCGAAGAGATCACCGGGTACTTTTGTTTCGAAAATGAACTCGTTAGCTCTTACCGTAGTTTTTTAACACGCGAACCAAGCCTTAATTATGTGCAGGCGCTTGAAGACACCGAGCTGGTCATCATCACTTACAACAATATTCAGGCCATGCTGGCGAACCCCATACTGGCTTATAAAATGGAACGCTTCGGCCGGCTGGTGGCTGAATATTACCTTATTTGCTATGAGGAACGGATGTCATCCTTCATTACCAAAACCCCGGAGGAGCGCTATCTCGATCTGCTTAATACCGGTCGCGATATCATCCAGCGGATGCCACAACACTACATCGCTCATTTTTTGGGAATAACCCCTGTTTCGCTTTCGCGAATCAGAAGGCGGATCATGAAAGCGGCTTGATGATTTCGGAATTCGGATGTTCGATTTAGGAATTAAGAATTTTGACGTATTGCCGATTAAACAAATCCGAAATTGTCTGAACTCGAATTTATCGAATTTAAGAATATTCAGAATTTCTGTGGGCTAACTAATTTCATTACAATCTACATCTAAAAAATTCTTTGAATTCCATAATTCCAGGAATTCGAGTTCAGACAAAAAATCCGAAATCGAACATCCGAAATCCGAAATAACCCAAATTCTTATCTTATGTTAACGTTTTGAGAAACAGTATGCCCGTACATTTGTCTTAAACAAAACGAAAAGACAATGCACACCATATTAGGAGCAGGCGGGGCAGTAGCAAACGCACTTACCCGCGAATTAACCAACAAAAACGAAACCATCCGCCTGGTAAGCCGCAAACCCATTGCCAATACCGCCAAAAACATTACCTGGAAAAAAGCAGATCTGCTGAATTATGCCGAAGTGCTGGAAGCTGCAAAGGGTTCAACTGTAATTTATTTAACAGCCGGTTTGGTTTATGATAAAAACGTATGGCAGGCACAATGGCCGGTAGTAATGCAAAATGCCATCAATGTGGCTAAGGAAACCGGGGCAAGGCTGATATTTTTTGATAATGTGTACATGTACGGCCTGGTTGATGGCCCAATGACCGAAGATACACCTTATAACCCCTGCAGTGCAAAAGGCGAAGTACGGGCAAAAATAGCCACCCAATTAATGGATGAGGCCAAAGCCGGCAATATTAAAGCAAGCATTGCCCGCGCGGCTGATTTTTATGGCACCGATAATAAGAACAGTTTTTTAGATATGATGGTGCTGGAAAATTTTGCCAAAGGGGCAAAAGCGCAATGGCTGGGCAAGCTGGATAAGCTGCACAACTTTAGTTATATCCCTGATATGGGCAAAGGCGTTTACCTGCTGGGGCAAAACCCCGAAAGCGATAACCTGATCTGGCATATGCCCACCGCCAGGCCTTTAACCGGCAAACAATTTATTGATATAGCCGCTAAAATTTACGGGGTTGAACCAAAAGTTTTTGCCATCAATAAGTTTTTCCTTTGGAGCTATGGCTTGTTCAACAAGGTGGTAGCCGGTACCGTTGAAATGTATTACCAGTACAATCATGATTACATTTTCGATTCATCCAAATTTGAAAAGGCGTTTAATATTAAGCCAACAAAGTATGAGGATGGGATTAAGCTGATGTCTGAGACGTTGTATAAGAAGGTGTAGTCTGAAACCTGTCTCCCGGAAGGCAGGGTCGGGAAGTCAGTAAAGTCCGAAAGAAGGAGGTTGGTCCCGCTTTGAAGCTTTAACTAATTTTTGATAACAAATCTTTCGGACTTTACTGACTTTCGGTCTTTCTGACTAAATTCGCCATCTGCAAATCAATACATCATGATCCACAAAAAAACAAGAACATATATCCCGGCCACCCTTGAGATTAAATGGGAAAACCTGGAACCGTTGTATAAAGAACTGACCGAACGCCCCATAAACTCCGTTCACGAGCTTGAAAAATGGCTGCACGACCGCAGTGAGCTGGAAGCCGCTTTGGAAGAAGATTTTGCCTGGCGCTATATCCGCATGACCTGCGATACCACCAATGAAGAATTGCTGCAAAAATTCCAATATTTTGCTACCGAAATCGAGCCGAAGGTTGCGCCCTATGGTAACGAGCTGAATAAAAAACTGGTGGGCAGCAAATGGGTTGACAAGCTGGATCATAAAAAATATTTTATCTACCTGCGCGGTGTTAAAAAAGCGCTGGAACTTTTCAGGGAAGAAAATATTCCCCTGCAAACGGAGATCCAGGTTGAACAACAAAAATACCAGGGAATAACCGGCTCCATGTCGGTACATATTGATGATAAAGAATATACACTGGAGCAGGTATCGGTTTTTTTAAAGGGAACCGATCGCAGCAAAAGACAAGAGGTTTGGGAAAAGATAACCGCCCGCCGCCTGCAGGATAAAGACCAGCTGGATGAGTTGTTTGATCATCTGCGCACGCTGCGCCATCAAGTTGCCTTAAATGCAGAGTTTGAAAACTTCAGGGATTATATGTTCCAGGCTTTGGGGCGTTTTGATTATACGCCGAAAGATTGCTATGCTTTCCATGAAGCGATTGAAAAGGAAATAGTACCGATATTACGCGAACAGGCTAAAAAACGTAAAGCAGCGCTTGACCTGGGCACACTCAAGCCATGGGATATGGATGTGGATGTTTCGGGCAAACCGGCGTTGAAACCGTTTAACAACGGCAGCGAACTGATCGAAAAATCCATCCAGTGTTTCAGTAATATCAATCGTTATTTGGGCGAAAGGCTGGAAATCATGAAGGATAATAACCTGTTTGACGTGGAAAGCCGCAAAGGCAAAGCGCCAGGTGGTTATAACTATCCGCTGTCAGAAACCGGCGCGCCCTTTATTTTTATGAACTCGGCCAATACCTTCCGCGACCTCACCACCATGGTACACGAAGGCGGCCATGCCGTGCATACCTTTTTAACTGCCGACCTGGAGCTGAATGATTTTAAACATTGTCCTAGTGAAGTAGCTGAGTTGGCTTCGATGTCAATGGAGCTGATCTCGATGGATAATTGGGATGTTTATTTTGATAATGAAGAAGATCTGAAACGCGCCAAACGCGACCAGTTGTTTGATGTGCTGAAAACATTGCCATGGGTGGCCGTAGTTGACCAGTTTCAGCACTGGATCTATACCAACCCTAACCACACTGACGAAGACCGCAGGACGGCCTGGATTGAGATCTATGAGCCTTTCGGCGCCGGTTTTGTGGACTGGAGCGATTACCCGGATGCCGAAGCGAACTTGTGGCAAAAACAGCTGCATATTTTTGAAGTGCCGTTTTACTACATCGAATACGGAATGGCCCAGCTGGGCGCTATAGCGGTTTGGAAAAACTATAAAGAAAACCCTGAAAAAGGCCTGCACCAATACCTGGAAGCTTTAAAACTCGGCTACACCAAAACCATAAAAGAGATTTACGAAACAGCAGGCATCAAATTTGATTTCAGCGCGGCGTATGTAAAAGAACTGGCGGAGTTTGTGAAGGTGGAAATGGATAAGTTATAGGTAATAAAAACCCTAATCACATGAAAACATTCCATACAAGTTTAATAGAGAAAATCGGCCGGATTAACCGGCTGATTTTCTTTGCTATTATCGGGATATTTACCCTTTGTTTTAGTAATAAAGCCATGGCACAACAAAAAAAATCAAATGGTGAGGCTGGCAAAAATCAAGGTGGACCCGGCTCAATTGCACCTATATAATTCCGCTTTAAAGGAGCAAATGGCAACAGCCATAAGGCTTGAGCCCGGAGTATTAACCTATTACGCAGTTGCAGACAAGTCCGACCCTTCGCGCATCACTATTCTTGAAATATACGCCGATACGGCCGCCTATAAAGCTCATATCGAAACAGCTCATTTTAAAAAGTATAAAGAAACTGTTGAGCATATGGTTAAGTCATTGGAGCTTGTTGATGTTGAATTAATTGCCGCTGCGCGTCAACCTGGAATTTAACTTTCTACGCTTGTTGGTGCCAAATGCAAAATAATCTGCATTTTTAAAGTGGTTTGTAATCCATTGAAATAAAGTACAATAAGTCACAATACCGTCATACTATTCGCATTATAAACTCGAAAATTCAAACCAAATGGATTTTAAAGAGTTTAATAGAGTATGAAAAAGATAATTTTAAGTATTACCCTGTTGATGTCTGCCATGGCAGGGTATTGCCAGCTTATCAAACCGGTTAAGCTGGATAGCCTGGTGACTATTTCATTACCTCCCGGGTATCAAACAAAAGATACCTTAAATGAGCACATCTTTACCGCTAACGGGATGTACGGTTATATGATCGCCTTTCGCGAAGCGAATGCTAAAAATAATACGCCTTTAAAAACCCAAAGCGACCTTAATAAAGTAATGAAAACCTATATTAAGGGTATACAGGCGCAGCAGCCCGGCAGCAGTGCCCAGTATGTGCGTGATACCACTATTGGTACCTTAAAAGCTAAAACTTTTACGTTAAAAAGCGACGACGGCAATGGTGTTATTACCTGCAGGAATTTTGTTTTAATATACACCCAGGATGTTACTTATACCATTGAGTATGTATACCCGGCTGAACGTACGGATGTTGTTAAACCCGAGTACAAAGCATTTATAGCTTCCATAAAATTGTCGCCCGAACTGCAGCGTAACGACCAATACCTGTCAAACGCAACGGGCATGTCATCCACCACAAAAATTGAAGTTTTTGGTGGCGCGGGGCTTGTCGTGCTGGTGATATTGGTGCTGATTGCTGTTAAAACCAAAAAGAAAGAACCCGCTTTGGGGTAGGTTTTTTTTAGTTTGAAGTCTTGGGTCTAAAGTCTAAAGTTAGGAGTTCTATTCCTGGCGACTTAAGGCTTAAGACTTCAGACTCAAGACTTACGACTCAACAATCCCCTGTTCCATGCGGGGGAGTTGATAAACTTGCGGCTATCGATCCACCTGATCCAGAATATCGCCAGGAATACCCCCATTATCGATCCCGCTATCACATCTTCAAAAAAATGCTCGCTCAGGTACATGCGCGAGAAGCCCACCATTACGCCATAAAGCACCAGCAGGTAAGCCCAGTTTTTATTTTTTGCCAGGTAGGTAACCAATACCCCGGTAGCAAACGCGGTTAAGGTATGGCCCGATGGGAAACTGTTATGGCTTAACATGTCAACGCCTTTTACAAAATGAAGGTTACTCAGCTGGTCCTTAAAATACAATTTGGGGCGGGGCGCATCAAAACAAAATTTTGCGATCTGCACGGCTAATGAGGTGAGCAAAAAAGTGGTTAACATTAAAAAAGCAACCCGGTAATTGTATAATGAAAGGATGGCCGCCAGGATAACGATGGTCCAGCCGTTGCCCAGGTCGGTTATATAGGGTTCGATGGTATCAAGGAAATCGGTATGCCTGGTATTTACCGCAAAATAGATCTCATCCTTGCTATAAAGCAATTTGATAACAAAACAGCCGCATAAAAGGATAAGGTAAAGGACAAAAAACGGCTTGATTCGTTGTAAAACATCTTTTATGCTTATATTCATCGTGCAAAATAAGCATATCCTTATTCACTGCAAAAAAATGGTTATGTTTACCCTTGCTGATTAAATTATCAAATTAATGTCGAAAAGTATTTTCCGTAAAAAATCCATTACCAAAATATTAGCTGATTGCGCCAGCGGTTTCAGCGATGCCGAGCATTCAGGCGGCTCATCCCTCAAAAAAGAACTTAACGTAAAAGACCTAACGCTGATGGGTATCGCAGCCGTAGTTGGCGCGGGTATCTTCTCAACCATAGGTTTAGCCGCTTTTAACGGCGGCCCCGGCGTTACCATATTATTTGTAATTACTGCCATTACCTGCGGATTTTCGGCGCTTTGTTATGCTGAGTTTGCGTCGCGGATCCCGGTTGCTGGCAGCGCTTATACCTATGCCTACGCCTCGTTTGGCGAATTGATCGCCTGGATCATCGGGTGGGATTTGTTAATGGAGTATGCCATCGGTAACATTGCGGTAGCGGTATCATGGAGTACTTATTTTGTTAACCTGCTGGAGGGTTTTCATATCCACGTGCCGGCATACCTTACCATGGATTATTATTCGGCTTTCAGCGCGCACGAACAGGTGCTGGAGTTCACCAAAAACCATAACCTTGCAGCAATAACGGATACGATTAAAGAAGCCAATATCGCATGGAACACGGCCCCGGGCTTTGGCGGGTTAAAACTGATCGCCAATATTCCGGCGCTTGCCATCGTGGTCGGCATTACTTACCTGGTTTACATCGGCATCCGCGAAACAAAAAAGGCCACCAATGCCATGGTGATTTTGAAGATCGCCATTGTGATAGCCGTAATCGCCATAGGCTTTTTTTATGTCACACCTGCCAACTGGCACCCCTTTATGCCAAATGGATTTGGCGGGGTGATGAAAGGTGTTTCAGGCGTGTTCTTTGCGTATATCGGTTTTGATGCCATATCCACTACGGCCGAAGAATGCCGCGACCCGCAGCGCGATCTGCCGCGAGGGATGATCTATTCCTTAATTATCTGTACCGTACTTTATATCCTGATAGCGTTGGTGTTAACCGGTATGGTTAGCTATAAAAATCTTGCTGTAGGCGATCCGCTTGCTTATGTATTTAACCAGGTTCATTTAAGCAAGATCAGCGGTATTATTTCATTTAGCGCGGTTATAGCTACCGCCAGTGTGTTACTCATCTTTCAACTGGGCCAGCCGCGGATCTGGATGAGCATGAGCCGAGATGGGTTATTGCCTAAAATATTTTCAAAAATTCACCCCAAATTTCATACTCCATCCTTTGCTACTATTGTAACGGGTTTTGTGGTAGGCGTACCTGCATTGTTTTTAAACCTGACCATAGTTACCGACCTGACAAGTATAGGCACCTTGTTTGCTTTTGTACTGGTTTGCGGCGGCGTATTACTGTTGCCCCGCGAAGCGGCAAAGGCCGGGCGTTTTCATTTACCCTACATCAATTCCAAATGGATAGTGCCGGCTTTATTTATTCTTTGTGCCTATTTTTTCAGGCAGGGTATAGCCGGCTTGTTTGACGGAACCCACAACAAAGATGATCTGCCGTTTTTTCTATTTATCGGGCTTTCGGCAGTATTAACCGTATTAGCGTTTGTTAAAAATCTATCCCTAATACCCGTGCTTGGTTTGTTAAGCTGTTTTTATCTGATGACAGAGCTGGGATACACCAACTGGATCCGTTTTCTGGTGTGGCTGGTGATCGGTTTAGATATTTACATCAGCTATGGTTATGAACATAGCTTGTTGGGCGAGAAAATTGCCACATGGCACAAGCAGGCAAAAAAGATAAGTTTGATAGGGGCCATGGTGTCCATTTTTGTGGTGTTGATTTTTGATGCCCAGGCGAGCGTAACCATGGATGTTATTTATGGTTTGTTGGGCTTCGCACTTGGTTACCTCGTTGTTTATTCGGGTGCTGCTTTGTTGTTCTCGCTTTTTCAAAAAGAAAAAGCCGAATAAATAAGAATTTGACACCTTAAAGTTTTTTTGACGCAGGTAAACCTGAAACCTTAACCGGTATTGATCTGTTTAAATTTTTAAGACGTCAACGCTTATGAAATTAACTGATATTATTGGCTATTTAGCCGCATTTGGCACCACCATATCGTTTTTGCCCCAGGCCATAAAAACCATTCAGACTAAAAATACGGAAGGTATTTCGTTATCCATGTATGCCATTTTTACTATGGGTACGCTTCTTTGGCTCATCTATGGGATAATGTCAGCCAGCTGGCCTGTTGCTGCTGCAAACGCCGTTACGCTCATTTTCGCCAGCACTATTTTGATTTATAAGGTGAGGTATAAATGATGTTGTAAAGTTTGAAGGTTGTAATGTTGGTATGTATTCCAAACAGAAGCCTTCCTTAAAGCAAAAAACTCCTGATCGCGTAACTTATTGTGAATTCTTGCGGAAAACCTTACAACTTTCCAACCTTATAACATTCCAACAACTTCCTCACAGCTGCATAGCAAATGAAATACCCGGCGCGCCATCCTGGTAGGTTGGCATAACCATGGCTTTTCTGCCCTGTTTATCGGTGTGGGTAAGGGCATTACGAATGTAGGGATAGATGAGGTAAGCTGCCTTGGTTGATAAAATACCGAAACCTGCGCCTGCTACTACATCGCTAAACCAATGGTCGCGGTTGGCCATCCTGAAAACGCCGGTAGTAACCGCAAAAGTATAACCGACGATAGAGTAAACCACTGACTTATCGGAGTATTCCTGTGCCAGGAACTCTGCACCAAGGAAGGCGGCCCCCGTATGACCTGATGGAAACGAATAATAATCTGCTCCGTTAGGGCGCAACCGGTGGGTAGCATGTTTTAAACCGAACTCAGTAAGTCCCAAAATGCCGCCGGATAGCCCCAGTAAGGCCGTGCGGTCAATAAACCTGTTTTTACCCGAAATGCCAACCAGGTTTAAGCCATAAACCATTGCAATAGGCGCAAAAAGAAAATAGCTTTCGGCTTTGGTATTGAAATTTGGAGCCGTCCTTTGGATGTCCCCGTGAATGAAATAGTCGAAATTACGTACGGGCTTAACATAAAATGATAACGCTCCGTAGGCGATCAGCCCTATCGGCGGCACTAAATACAAAGGATGGATCTGTAGCCGCTTAACCGTGTCAGGGGCCGTAAATAAGTCCTTTTTAAGCGTATCGGCAAGTTTCTTTTTGGTGGTATCAACAGATTGCGCATTTACACCCAGTGTTAATACACAAAATATGGCTAATAGAATATTTTTCAAAGGATATGATTTTTTCAATTCAACAACATTTTGCCCGTATTGTTTATGCAATACGAGTAAATATTAACAATAACGTAATATTACTATAACAATCTGTTGCAATTCTGAATTAATTCGCCCGATGGATCTCAACCATGTCCGGCGATGATAACATCAACGGCACTTTTTCAACGGTAACAAAGCTCAAATCGAGGCCAAAACCACGTTCTTCTGACAAACTGACTTTTTTCAGGTAAACATAAAAACCCATAATAAACCTTTCTAATATCGAAAGGTTATGAGACCGTGATAACACTTTTTCAATCACCACAAACCTGAAATCGCCAACAATCTTATGCTTGTTTAACGACTTATACCTGCTGGTTATATCCACTTCACCTTTTTTAACAAGATCTTCAACAACACGCCTGAACAAGACGTTGATCTGCTGCTCTACCCTGAAGCCAAGTTTAAAATCGACCCTGATCAGTTTATTAGGTACAAGAAATTGTACTTCATATTCTTTTTTATAAGGTTCGTCCACCACATCAACATGCACCAGCCAGTATACATCGGCCCGTTTGGGTTGCTTTTGCAGAATGGAGTAAATGATTTTGGCTTCAATTTCCGAATCAAAGTTAGCGCTGGTTAAATACACCAGCTGCGACGCGTATTTCGGGACTGTTTCATCATCACTTAATTCCTTTAAAATACCGTAATAATCCTCAATATTAATAAACTTAACATAACGATTCCTTATCCTCCGGGCGGTATGCCACGACCACATAATGGTAAACAAAACAAATCCAACTGACAGGGTAAACCAGCCGCCATGTATAAATTTAACCAGGTTGCCGGCTAAAAACGCGCCCTCAATAAACAGGTACACCGCTAAAAATACACTAACAATATACCTTGGTAGTTTTTTTCTTCTCAGAAAATTCGATACCAGGATAGTGGTCATCAGCATGGCTACGGTAATACTTAAACCGTAAGCTGCTTCCATATTGTCTGAATGTTTAAATAATAACACAACGCCCACGCAACCCGCGCACAATAACCAGTTTACGCTGGGCACATAAAGTTGCCCTTTTTGCATGGTTGGGTAATTGATGCGCACCTTTGGCCATAAATTTAAACGGACCGCTTCTGCTATCAGTGTAAACGATCCCGTAATTAATGCCTGGCTGGCAATAATGGTTGCTACCGTAGCGATACCGATGCCATAAAGCAGGAACCACTGAGGCATAATTTCATAAAATGGATTGTGCAAATTAAGGTCCAATACTTTCCCGTTGTGCTGCAATAACCAAACTGCCTGACCCAGGTAGTTAAGTATAAGGCTGCTTTTTACATAGATCCAGCTTGTTTGTATATTTTTCCGCCCGCAATGTCCAAGGTCTGAATAAAGTGCCTCGGCGCCTGTTGTACATAAAAATACAGCACCCAAAATAATAAATGCATTGGGGTTGGTACTTAATATTAAATATGCATAATAAGGATTTAAGGCTCTTATTACCGATGGCATTTGTGCAATAAAAACAATACCCAATACAGCCATCATGGTAAACCAGATAAACATCATCGGGCCAAATGCTTTACCAACCAATGAGGTGCCAAATTTCTGAATGACGAAAAGCCCCAGCAAAATACCGATTACAATAGGTACGGTATGTAAATGCGGATAATATGCCTGTAAGCCTTCAATGGCGGCGGAAACTGAAATAGGCGGGGTGATTATACCATCCGCCAACAAGGCACAGCCACCAATTACCGCAGGAATGATGAGCCACTTCGCGCGGCGGCGCACGAGGGAAAATAGCGAAAATATACCACCCTCACCTTTGTTATCGGCCCTTAAGGTGATAACAACGTACTTTAAAGTGGTTTGAAGAGTAAGTGTCCAGAAAATACAGGATACGCCGCCAAGTATAAGGGTTTCGTTTATACGCTGACTGCCTACTATAGCTTTAAAAACATATAAGGGGGAGGTGCCGATGTCACCGTAAATTATTCCCAGGCTGATTAACAAGCCTGCGGCTGTTAATTTTTGAAGATCTTTATGATTAGACACTGTTTTTTTAAAATTCAAAAGTATTAAAAATGCGGCTAAATATCTTGCAAAATAAATTTTTGC
>NZ_CAIWNH010000275.1 GCF_903913935.1 uncultured Mucilaginibacter sp. | reverse complement strand
GCAACATCTGTCAAAAGATTCCCTAAAGCCAAATATTATAAAGACTGGCGCGCAGTATTTGATAAAGAATCAAAAAACTTTGATGCTGTATCAGTATCAACCCCCGACCATACGCATGCTATCGTAGCTTACCATGCTATGCAACTGGGCAAGCACGTTTATGTTCAAAAACCATTAACACATGATATTGCAGAAGCCCGCCTGTTAACCCAAGCTGCAGAGCAATACAAAGTGGTAACCCAAATGGGCAACCAGGGTGCCTCTAACGATGGCACCAGGCAACTCGCTGAATGGTATGATGCCGGTAAAATAGGGCACGTACATACGGTTTATTGCTGGACAAACCGCCCCGTTTGGCCGCAGGGTATTCCATGGCCAACCAAAAAGGCGGAGATACCTGCTACTTTAGATTGGGACCTATGGTTGGGTACCGCCCCTAAAAAAGACTTTGTGGAAAACCTGGTACCGTTTAACTGGCGCGGCTGGTGGGATTACGGAACCGGCGCACTGGGCGATATGGGTTGCCACCTATTAGAGGCACCGTTCCGCGCGCTTGGGCTGCAATATGCTAAAGATGTTCAGGCAAGTGTAGGTTCAGTTTATGTAGGAGAGTTCCGCCAGGGTCATTTCCCGGATAGCTGCCCGCCGTCAAGTCATATCACCCTTACTTTCCCCAAAACCGAAAAGACACATGGAGAGGTAACCCTTCACTGGATGGATGGCGGTATTCAACCGGAAAGACCTGAAGAATTGGGTGCCAACGAACAATTTGGAGACGACGGTAATGGCACTTTATTTATCGGCACAAAAGGTAAAATGATGGCCAGCACTTACGGATTTAACCCACAGTTGTTGCCAACGTCGCTTACAAAAGAAACCCACGTGAAACAAAAATACGCCCGCGTTCACGGTCAGTCTGACGGGCACTACGGCCAGTGGGTTGAAGGCTGTATAGCAGGTTACGGCAATACTGAATTAAGCTCATCATTCGATGTAGCCGGCCCTTTAACTGAAGCATTACTGATGGCGAATCTTGCCGTAAGAGGACACGACCTTAAAGGCGGCCATATTAAAATGGAATGGGATAATGACAATATGAAGATCACCAATTTTGATGCCGTTAACCAATATGTTAAGCGCACTTATAGGGAAGGCTGGACAATATAATAATGCAGAATGACGGAATTATTGATTTATTGAATTTTTATCCGATATTCAAACAATATTTCTGCCATACCAATTATAAACTAAAACAATTCAATAACGCAATAATTCAAAATTAATAATGAATAGAAGAGACGCAATAGGAAGGGTAGCCCTGATCATGGGTGGCGCGGTTATCGGCGCCGAATTTTTCCTGTCGGGATGTAAACCGGGAGGTGCATCAAATGTTGCCGACTTGTTCAAACAGGATAATGTTGCTTTTTTAAACGAAGTGGCTGATACCATATTGCCAACCACTGCCGGCTCGCCGGGTGCAAAAGCGGCAAACGTCGGGTCGTTTATAGCCGTAATGGTAAGAGATTGCTACACTCCTGCTGATCAGCAAACCTTTATTGACGGTATCGGCAAACTGAATGACGCTGCCAATAAAAAATCAGGCAGCAAGTTTATGGACCTTAGCCCGCAACAGCGTACCGATCTGTTGGTTGACCTTGACAAGGAACAAAAGGAGTATACCGCCAAACGCGATAAGGACATCGCCGCTGATAAACTAAAGCATAAAGACGATCCTTCGTACGTTGCTGCAGAGTTACCGAAACACTATTTCAGGATGGTGAAGGAATTAACCTTATTAGGTTACTTCACTTCTGAGATCGGTGCCACGAAAGCTTTGCGCTATATTGCCGTACCGGGCCATTATGACGGAAATTTACTATACAAAAAAGGTGACAAAGCTTGGGCAACCTGATAAATAGTGAATAAGTGAAGTGTGAATTAGTGATTTAAATTAGTTTTAAAATCAATCACTAATTCACTTTTATGCAATTCACTAAATCACTCATTCACTAAATCACTAACTAAAATGAATAGAAGAGATGCAATCGGCAGGGTGGCCCTGCTCATGGGTGGCGCGGTAATAGGCGCCGAATTTTTCCTGTCGGGATGCCGGCCAAACGGCGCTTCAAATGTCGACGACTTGTTCAAACAGGAAAATGCCGACTTTTTAAATGAGGTTGCTGAAACCATTTTACCAACCACAGCAAGCTCGCCTGGTGCGAAAGCAGCCAGAGTAGGGCAATTTATGGCGGTAATGGTGCGTGATTGCTATACCCCGGCAGATCAAAAAACATTTATTGAGGGGATCTCCAATTTGAATGATGCCAGCCAGAAAAAATACAATGCCAAGTTTATGGATATTTCTTTGGCTCAGCGTACAGAATTGCTCATAGCGGCTGACAGTGAGCAAAAGGAATTCTATAAGCAACTGTATAAGAAAATAGCGCCGGAAGAGGCAAAACATAAAGGTGATATCAACTACGTAGCGCCCGATCAGCCCAACCACTATTTTAAAATGATGAAGGAAATAACCCTGCTGGGATTTTTTACATCGGAAATTGGGGCCACAAAAGCCCTGCGGTATGTAGAAACCCCTGGTCATTTCGACGGCTGCGTACCTTATAAAAAAGGCGATAAAGCCTGGGCGGATGCTTAATTAATTAGTGAATTATTGAATTAGTGATTTAGTGAATAACTGAATTAGTGAATTAAAAAAGTATTTAATAATTTAGATTTTCATTAAAAAGATCAGCATTATTGCGATTAAAACAAATCAATAATTCTATAATTCACTAATTAAACTCACTAATTCACTAAATCAACAACTCAATAATTCAATAATTAATATGTCTCACAGAAAACTCCGCATGGGCATGATCGGCGGGGGAAAAGATGCCTTTATAGGTGCTATTCACCGAATCGCCGCCAATATGGATGGCCAAATTGAACTGGTTTGCGGCGCGCTTAGTATAAACAAAGAAATAGCTATTGAAAGTGGTAAAATTCTTTTTTTACGGGAAGACCGGACTTATACGAATTTCGAGGAAATGATCCTTGCAGAAAGCAAACTGCCTGAAGATAAACGAATGGATTTTGTAACGATCGTTACACCGAATTTCGCGCATTTTGCACCGGCAATGATGGCCATGGACCATGGTTTTCATGTGGTGATCGAAAAACCCATCGCATTTACCCTCGATGAAGCAAAACAACTGCGGGCTAAACAGGAAGAAACAGGTTTGATGCTGTTGCTTACCCACACTTATTCAGGTTATCCACTGGTTAAAGAAGCCCGTGAACTGGTGAAAAAAGGTGCGCTCGGCAAAATCAGGAAGATCTATGTAGAATATTGCCAGGGATGGTTGAGCAAATTATCTGAACGTGAAGGTAATGCCCAGGCCGCCTGGAGAACTGATCCGAAAAAATCAGGTAAAAGCGGTTGTATGGGTGATATAGGTACCCACGCGGCACATTTGGCTGAATATATTTCAGGCTTAAAGATTACTCAGCTTTGCGCCTCATTAAATGTTGTTGTTGAAGGCCGCATGCTGGATGATGACGGCGCTATCCTGCTCCGTTTTGAAGACAATGCCACTGGTACGCTGATGGCATCGCAAATTGCAGCCGGTGAAGAAAATGCACTTAAAATTCGTGTTTACGGTGAACTCGGCGGCCTGGAATGGGCGCAGCAGGAACCAAATACATTAACATTGAAATGGCTGGATAAACCAGCGCAAACGCTGAGGGCAGGCGGCAATTACGGCGACAGGGAATCAACCTACGCGGTACATAATACCCGTACCCCCGGCGGACACCCGGAAGGCTATCTGGAAGCTTTTGGCAACCTGTACCGCAACTTTGCACTATCGCTGATGGCAAAACTTAACAACGAGGAACCAAAACCCGAGTGGTTGGATTTTCCCGGCGTTGAAGACGGCATAAGGGGTATGGCATTTATTGAAAATGTAGTTGCCTCTAACCAAAGCAACGAAAAGTGGACGGATTATGTAATCTGATGTGCGGATATGCAAATGTGCGGATGTGCAGATGATTTGAAAATGACTAATGACGCGCAGCAAATGCCTTAATGACATTTCTACTAATGAACCAGTGAACCAATGACAACCATAAAAGGACCGGCACTATTTATAGCGCAATTTATAGGGGATGAGGCCCCGTTTAACAGCCTCGAAGGAATTTGTAAATGGGCAAAAGCTTTAGGCTATAAAGGGCTGCAGTTACCCACACTTGATCCCCGTTTTATCGATCTGAAAAAAGCAGCTGAAAGCAAAACTTATGCGGAGGAATTAAAAGGCGAGATCAATTCTTACGGCTTGGAAATTACCGAGCTCTCCACCCACCTGCAGGGCCAGCTGGTTGCTGTAAACCCGGTATACGACCAGCTTTTTGATGGATTTGCGCCGGAACATTTACGTAATAACCCAAGAGCAAGGCAGGAGTGGGCCGTACAGGAATTAAAATATGCAGCCAAAGCATCTCAAAATTTAGGTTTAAACGCTTCTGTAACTTTTAGCGGGGCGTTATTATGGCCGATGGTTTACCCATGGCCCCAAAGGCCGGCCGGCATTGTTGAAACTGCTTTTGACGAACTAGCCAAACGGTGGAAACCAATTTTGGATGTTTATGAAGATTGCGGTATCGACCTTTGCTACGAAATTCACCCCGGTGAAGACCTGCACGACGGAATCACCTACGAAATGTTTTTAGATAAGGTAAACCACCATAAACGTGCCTGTTTACTTTACGATCCGTCCCATTTTGTGTTGCAGTGCCTCAATTACCTGGAATACATCGACTTGTATCACGAACGGATAAAAATGTTCCATGTTAAGGATGCGGAGTTTAACCCTACCGGCAAACAGGGTGTGTATGGCGGCTACCAGAACTGGATAGACAGGGCGGGCCGGTTCCGCTCATTAGGCGATGGGCAGGTTGATTTTAAAGGAATATTTAGTAAACTTACACAATATAATTACACAGGATGGGCCGTACTTGAATGGGAGTGCGCCCTTAAACATCCTGAAGACGGCGCGAGAGAAGGCGCGGTTTTTATTAAAGATCATATCATCAGGGTTACGGAGAAGGCTTTTGATGACTTTGCGGCCTCCGGGTCTGACGATGCGTTTAACCGCAAAACTTTGGGTATTGATTGAAATATCCGCATGAAGAAGAACCAATAAATAAACTAATAAACCTAAAATTTTTTGAACAATGCAAATTAACCGTACAGCGTTATTCAGGGCGAGTTGTCTTTCCCTGCTGGTAACCTCCCTGTCTTTCGGTATCCGCGCGGGTATCATGGGCGACCTTCAATCAAATTTCCATTTAAATGCTTCCCAATTAGGGGCTATCACCGCTACTGCTTTTTGGGGCTTCCCGCTGGCCGTAGTTATTGGTGGAATGATTGTGGATATCATTGGTATGAAACGCTTATTGGTGATGGCATTTATCTTTCACCTGTTGGGTATATTACTAACAATCTTCGCCGGTGGGTTCTGGACACTGTTCATATCTACCTTAACTATTGGTGTTGCCAACGGAACGGTTGAAGCAGCATGTAATCCTTTGGTAACTACCTTGTTCCCTGAAAGTAAAACGACAAAACTTAATCATTTCCATTTATGGTTCCCTGGAGGGATATTTATCGGAACGTTGATTGTTTTACTATTTACAAAATTAGGTTTAAGCTGGCAGATCCAGGTTGGCACGATGCTGATCCCAACTTTGATCTACGGGTATTTGTTCTCGAAATTAGATTTCCCGGTTACCGAACGCGTTTCTTCGGGAGTGTCTATGGCCGGTATGTATAAGGCCCTTGCGTCGCCTTTATTCATCTTTATGTTTATTTGCATGTGCGGCACAGCCATCACAGAGTTATATACGGAACAATGGGTGCCGGTATTACTAAAAAGCATAGGTAACCCAATTCTTATTGTTACTGCTACATCAGGCGTAATGGTACTGGGACGTGGTTTGGCAAAGCCGGTATTAAAACGCTTCGCTCCACAGGGTGTTTTGTTGATGTCCGCTACGATTGCTGCAGTTGGCCTTTACTTACTATATACTTCAACAGGCAATGTGTTTGTTGATGCAATTGTATTCGGTATAGGTGTATGTTATTTTTGGCCAACCATGTTAGGTTTTGTGAACGAAAACCTTCCTAAAACAGGCGCATTGGGCTTAAACCTGATGGGGGGCGCGGGGATGTTGTCCGTATCTTTTTATACCATATACATGGGGCATTATATCGACAGGGTGGTGGCAGGTAAATTACCGGCTGGAAGCAGTTTGCAGGATGCTGTTAAAGCGGCGCCGGGCAGCAGTTTAGAAACTTTGTATAACGACGCAAAAAATGTAACCGGCATTGATGTTTTGCATATTACAAGCTTCATACCTATAGGGCTTATTGTTGCATTTACCGGGCTTGTTATTTATATGCGTTCCAGAAACAAAAATGCTGCATTAAAATCGGCGGCTGTATAGAACAATAGAATATTAATATTGTAATTTTAAAAAATCAAATTATAATTTAACAACATATCAAACTAAAATCATCAGCATGAAAAAAGTATTCGGAATGTTACTTATAGCGGCAGTATTCAGCGCCTGCGGTGGCGGTTCAAAATCAGGGAGTTCTGACAGTTCAGCTACAGCTCCTGCCACTGATACAAGCGCTATGGCAGCAACAGCATCAAGAACAATAGACACCACCCAGGCTGGCGGTAAACTGATCGCAAAAAATGATTGTTTAACCTGCCATAAGGTCGACTCAAAAGTGGTAGGCCCTGCTTACGCTGACGTTGCAAAAAAATATACTGCATCTGATGCCGTTATTGATACTTTAGCCAGCAAGATCATCAAAGGCGGAAAAGGTAACTGGGGCGAGGTAGCGATGACTCCTCATGCCGCGCTTTCAATGGATGATGCCAAAACTATTGTAAAATACATTTTAACCCTAAAAAAATAGGGTACTCAACAAGCCACAAGCCATGACAGCAGCCATCCGGATTAAGTTATCGACAATGATGTTCCTGGAGTTTTTTATCTGGGGGGCATGGTTTGTTACCATGGGGACGTATCTGACCAAAACACTTAGCGCAACCGGCACCCAAAATGGTACGGCCTACGCGACGCAAGCACTGGGTGCGATCATAGCGCCGTTTATTATTGGATTGATCGCCGACAAATACTTTTCGGCCCAAAAAATACTCGGTATACTGCATATTATCGGTGCCATGCTGCTTTATTATCAAACAACTGTGCCGACATTTGACGCCTTTTATCCTGGTATTTTGGCATACATGATAATTTATATGCCAACACTTGCCCTGGTGAATTCGATCTCTTTTAAACAAATGACTAACCCGAGTAAGGAATTTCCGTGGATAAGAGTGTTTGGAACAGTCGGCTGGATAATAGCAGGTATCACCATCGGTGTGCTAGGCTGGGAGCAAAGTGGAACTTTGGTTTTGACATTCAAAATGGCCGCTGTTGCTTCAGCGATGCTTGGCGTCTTAAGTTTTACTTTACCAGACACCCCGCCGGTAAAAAAAGGTCAAAAAACCTCGTTAAGCGACATCATCGGTTTGGATTCAATAGGATTGTTAAAGAACCGGTCATACCTGGTGTTTTTCCTTGCATCTGTGGCCATCTGTATTCCGCTCGCGTTTTATTATAATTTTACCAATCCATTCCTGAACGAAGTTGGCATGAAACGTGCAGCTGGAGTGCAATCACTCGGGCAATTCTCTGAACTGATATTTATGGTGGCTATGCCCTTCTTCTTTGTGAGGCTTGGCGTAAAAAAAATGCTGGCCATGGGCATGCTGGCCTGGGCATTTCGGTATGTGTTTTTTGCTTACGGAAATGCGGGCAATGAATACTGGATGCTGCTTGCTGGGATCATTATTCATGGTGTTTGCTATGATTTCTTCTTCGTTACCGGGCAAATTTACACCGACAATCTTGCGGGAGAAAGATTTAAAAGCGCCGCGCAGGGATTTATCACCCTGGCAACCTATGGCGTTGGTATGTTCATCGGTTTCACCATTTCAGGGCCGATAGTAGATCATTGGCAAACCATCTGGCTGATACCAGGCGGCATAGCGGCGGCGGTGTTAGTGTTGTTCCTGTTGTTTTTTAAAGATACCAATCAAATACAAACCCAACCCGGCCTGGATATTGAAGAACCATCCCCGGAAGTACAAATATAACCCTGCACCATGGCATTTAAACAAAACAGACGATCGGCTATCCGCAACATCGTTGCCGGAACCGCTGCAATTACAGCAACAGGCATGTTAAGCTCTTTTAAAAAGGAAGAAATCAAAGAAAAATTGTCAGACAAACTTAAAGGCAATATTAACCACTCCGTTTCGCCCTGGTGCTACAGTGAATTAACACTCGATCAGCTTTGTGAAGTAAGTAAGCAAATAGGTATTACCGGTGTCGATTTGTGCGGGCCTAAGGATTGGCCTATACTGCAAAAACATGGCTTGTATTCATCCATGTGCAATGGCGCCGAGATCAACCTGACAGACGCTTTTGGCGATAAGCAGTTTCATGCTACCCTCCAGAAGAATTATACGGAAATGATCCCCCTGGTGGAGAAGAACGGTTACAAAAACCTGATCTGCTTTAGCGGAAGCCGGCGGGGTAAAGACAACGAAACCGGCTGGAACAACTGTGTTGAAGGACTGAAACCCCTTGTTGCGTTAGCCGAAAAACACAACGTGGTGCTCTGTATGGAATTGCTGAACAGCAAGATCGATCACAAAGATTACCAGTGCAATAGCGTGGAATGGGGTGTTGAATTGGCAAAACGTATAAATTCTGAAAACTTTAAGCTGCTTTTTGATATCTATCATATGCAGATCATGGAAGGTGACATTGTTAGAAATGTAACCGATTATCATCAGTATATCGCACATTATCATACCGGCGGCATCCCCGGCAGGCACGAGATCGACGACACACAAGAACTTCATTATCCTGCCGTAATGCGGGCCATAGTGGCTACGGGCTACAAAGGTTATGTAGGCCAGGAATTTGTGCCAAAAAATTCCGACAAAATCGCATCCCTAAAGGCCGCGATACAAATTTGTGATGTGTAGATTGTTGTAAAGTTAGAAGGTTGTAATGTTGAAAAGTTAAAACAGTATTAAAATATACCAATGACTCAATGACGCGCAGCAAATGACCCAATGACTTTTCTACCAATGAACTAATAAACCAATGAATAAATGAACAAAACATCAAGAAGAAAGTTCCTGACACAGGCCGGTATGGTTACCGCTGCCGCCATGATAGCGCCGAATTTACTTTCAGCTAAATCCGGTCATATTGCCGGCTTGCAGCTGTACAGCCTGCGCGACCAGTTACCCAAAGATGTGAAAGGCTATATCGCTAAAGTTGCCGGGGCTGGTTATAAAGAGGTTGAACCTTTTGGGTACTCAAAAAAAGACGGTTTCTGGGGGCTTGATGCCAAAGCGTTCAGCAACCTGCTGAAACAGAATGGTCTAACTACAGCTAGTGCACATTTTGGGATGGACCAGTATTTTGTGGAAGGCAAAACTGACGACCTTGAAACTTATATCGAAGCGGCCAACATCACAGGCATGACTTATGTGATCATTCCCTCCATAAACGGGGAAGTGCTTAAAAGTGCGGATCAGTTTAAACAG
>NZ_CAIWNH010000274.1 GCF_903913935.1 uncultured Mucilaginibacter sp. | reverse complement strand
GCAAGCGTTTATAAAGGCCCAGTCGGCTCAATATGGCAAAGCTGGTATCGGTCATCTCATCCGTTCCGCCAACCAGGATATTATCCGCTTCGTTTTCCTTTAAAAGCATCATGGCATCCAGCAGGGCACTTTCAAATGAAATACCTTTGTGCACGAAAGTATTGTTATAGCCATGGCATTTGAGTAAGAGGGCAATCTGGGCGCCCACTGTATTATGGGTCGACTGGATAAAGGCTGTTGGCGGAAGCATTTCTTCCTCCTGCTCAATAATCCGGCTCAAAAATGTCACAGTATCTTCGAGGCAGCCATAAGCCGTACCGGTAATGATCGCGCCCGGCATGTCAACCCCGCCATTTTTCAGGCAATCCATGGCTGCCGCAACGCCCATTTTAATAACATGGCTCATTCTTCTGAGCGATTTAGGATCAACAAATGCTTTATAGTCAGGCGCCAGCACTTTAAGCCGGGTACCATAATATTCAACAGCCTCAGTTAAAAAACTTTCGTTATCAAAAGTATTTTGGGGCGATATACAAGCAGCCGACCGGATAAATACGCTCATTTTAAATTACTGAAAATATAAGAGATGTACAATTTCCTCCGAAACCAAAGGAATTGGACATCACATGGTTAATCGTTTGGCCTTTCAAAAACTTTTTTGCAGGCTCCAGCTGCAAACTATTCATGGGGGTTTGAAAACGCAGGCTTGGATAAATCAGGCCATGTTTAATCGCGAGCACCGAAAATACCGCTTCTATCCCGCCGCTTGCACCCAGGGTATGCCCCGTAAATGATTTAGTGGAACTCATTGGAGGGTAGTTTGGGTCAAACAGGCGTTTAATGGCGGCGCCTTCTGCGCTATCGTTGTTCGGCGTACCGGTACCATGCAGGTTGATATAAGCTATATCGCCGGGCATCAAACCACTTTTTTCAAGAGCCCCGTTCATGGCCAGATATGAACCCATGCCGTCTGGCGAGGAAGCCGTTTGATGATATGCATCGTTGCTATTGTTATACCCGCTAAGTTTGCCATACAATGATTTCTTTAATAATTTTGCAACCTTGCCAGAAACCAGTACCAGGTACCCGGCGCCTTCGCCCAGGTTTAGCCCTGCACGATTTTCATCAAATGGCTTACAAAACGCAGGATCAAGGATCATCAGGGTATTAAAACCGTTAAGGGTAAACTTGGTTAAGGCGTCGGCGCCACCAGCAATAACAACATCCAGCACATCGTTTTTTATCAACCGCGCCGCGTAACAAATAGCATTTGCTGAGGAAGAACAAGCGGTGCTGATAGTAGTCATTAAATCTGTGATGCCAAGCTGGTCTGCAACTAGTTCAGTCATGCTGCCGCATTCATGGTCGTAAACATTTTTCAATTTCCCCCTGGCGTTGTTTTCCAAAAAATCAATAAAGAAAAGCTCGCTTCTGTCCATACCACCTACTGTATTTGCTGAAACAAAACCGGTGCGGAGGACTTCCAAATGAGGTATATCAGCATCGGTTAAAGCCTCGCGGGCCGCAGCCAGGCTTAATAACGCGGTCCGGCTGCTATCCGCAGGCAATCCGGTTAACGCCGCAAGCTGTAAATTATCCAGTTTTACTTCGGCTACCGGGAGTTTTTTTTGATGGATACTTTCCAATAACGTAATATCGCCCATTCCAGCTTCTTCCTGTTCAAATGCCCCCAGGTGTTCGGCTACATGGTTACCAATGGCTGAAATCACCCCTATACCGGCCACATACACAGAAGAATCCATATTTAATATTTTAGATAATTCAATTTTCCGAAAACATCAGCCATATTTTTCGCTGAAAATAAAACCGGTTGTTTTTGTTGATGTTGCTCCACTAAAAACAGCACTGTTTTATAATCCCCCCCCAAAACATCAACCCAACCGCAAATACATGCCCGGATCAATTGCTTATTCATCAACGTACTGATATATTGATCAACAAATACTGGATCGAAATGTTCAGCCACAAAAAAGACCTGTTCTCCTTTGAAATGATGACGGATACAAATCTCACCGATGACAATATTGGGCAGTGTGTAAACAAATAACGATGGGCTGGCGAACTCCTTTAGGGTTTCAAAATATTTCAAATCATTATCGAGGCTGCTGTTGGCATTCGCTAAAATGATCCCCGTTTCTTCCGGCCGGTAATCGTCTTTTGTAAAACTATCTTTCAGCAATATTTCAGCCGCCAACCAGCCCAGCTTGCATAAATGATCCATTTTATGAAACTTCGGGTAATTGAACTGAAAATGCCGGTAAACAGAAAGCAAAAAACCTTCAGTATCGGCATCCTTATTTTCAAATAATGATGCTCCGTCCTTACCAACTATCCCATTCATTAAGGTGCAACTCGCAGTTATATAATTTTCCAAAGTGCAATATTTCATCTTAAACTAACGTCATTTAATATTTGCCAAATAACACCGCTCCATTACAACCGCCAAAACCGGATGCGGTTTTAAGGCAATTTTTAAAATCGCCATGTAACAACTCTTTGAAAATATTGATAGGCTGAGTCACGCCAATTTGGTTAAACCCTAAGGTCGGCAACAGCAAATTATCCTTCAACGACTGAATAGAGACGACCGACTCAATCAGTCCCGCAGCGCCTAAGGTATGTCCGTAATAAGCTTTTAAACTATTTACCGGTGTAAATTGCAGTCCAGCCAAAGCAAAGGCATTCGCTTCCATTTCATCGTTATACACCGTGGCTGTACCGTGTGCCGAAACAAAATCAATGTCAGGGGCGCTGATCGCAGCCTCCTGCATCGCTTTTTCAATTGCACCTGCGAGTTCCGCGCCAGTGCGTGAAGGGCCGGAGATATGGTTGGCGTCATTCCTTACCGCGCCGCCTTTGACCTTTATATTTTGGGTGGATTTTTTATGGGTGGATAGGATAATGGTCGCAGCACCTTCCCCCAAATTCAAACCATCCCGCAATCGGTCAAATGGTTTACATCTTTGCGGGCTTAGCGCCTGGAATGACTGAAAACCAGAGCAAATAAATTTGGAGATCACATCTGCACCTGCGATCACTGCGTTTTCAAATTTCCCGGCCCGGAGCAGCCGCATACCGGTGATGATCGCTAAAACGCCCGAGATACAGGCATTTGAAATAATGATGGGCGGATTAATAAATCCAAAATGTTCTGAAATCAGTTTGGCCGAAGTCGGCAGCGCTATTCTTTTTGTTAGTACATCGCCCGTGATTTTATTTTCCAGTAAACTGATATTGCCTTTGGTAGAAAGAT
>NZ_CAIWNH010000273.1 GCF_903913935.1 uncultured Mucilaginibacter sp. | reverse complement strand
TTCATGGTTCATAGTTCATGATAAAAAGTTCATAGTTGATAGTTCATGGTTCATGGCTTTTTTTTGCCCGTTCGCCGTATAATCTATTGACTTTTACCGTGAACCATGAGCTGTCTACCATGAACTATAAATCATCAACTATGAACTACTACACAATAACATTAAAAATACGTTAATATACCAATGAGTTAATATTAAGTTAACAATTAAATAAGCAGATTTGTAAATCGGGCCGCAAGGCTGGTCTTTATATGGATAATAAACAAATACCTATTATTAACCGCGAAATAAGCTGGTTATATTTTAACGACAGGGTTTTGCAGGAGGCTGCCGATCCGACCGTCCCGCTTATAGACCGTATAAAGTTTTTGGCTATTTTTTCATCAAACCTTGATGAATTTTATCGTGTCAGGGTGGCTACCTTAAGCCGCCTGGCGAACCTGAATGAAAAGGCAAAAGAGATTTTGGGTTATAACCCAAAAAAGATCCTGAACCAGATAAAAAACATTGTTGTAAGGCAGGAACGTAAGTTCAATAATCTGTACGAAAATATTATTGTTAAGCAACTTGCCGAAGAAAAGATCTTTATTCTGAATGACAAGCAATTGAATGTTAGCCGCGGTGAATTCGTGAAGCATTATTTCAGGGAAAAGCTACTGGCAACTTTAGTGCCCATTATGTTAAATGACGATCTTCCGTTGCCCGAATTGAGGGACAGGGCTATCTATTTTTTTGTAAAGCTTACAAAAAACAAAAAAACGAGGCTGGCATTAATTGAATTCCCCGATTCTTTATCCCGGTTTATCGTTTTGCCCGAAACCAATAACCTGAAGTTTATTATCCTGCTGGATGATGTGATCCGCTATAGTTTGGAAGATATATTCTTCATTTTTGAACATGATAAAATAGAAGCGTTTTCAATCCAGCTAACGCGAGATGCGGAACTCGACCTTGACAAAGAGGTGAGCGAGAAATTTATTGACTCCCTTGCAAAAAGCCTGCAAAAACGAAAGAAGGGTAAGCCGATGCGTTTATTGTATGACTCAGAGATGCCGCTGGATATGCTCAAATACCTGGTTAGCAAAATGGGCCTCAACGGCGAAAGCCTTATACCCGGCAACCGCTATCATAATTTTAAAAACTTCATTTCCTTTCCTAATGTCGGGCGGCATGAGTTGGAATACGAAAAAAATATTCCATTACCTGTTGATGGCTTATCGTTTGGTAAAAGCCTGATGGGAATGGTGTCCAAAAAAGATTATATGATCAGTACGCCATACCAGTCGTACGATTATGTGATCCACTTTTTGCGAGAGGCTGCCATTGACCCAAAAGTTAAGGAGATCAGTATTGCCGTTTACAGGCTTGCGGAGAATTCAAGGGTAATACATGCATTAATTAATGCCGCCAAAAATGGTAAAAAAGTTACCTGCCTGGTTGAATTAAGGGCAAGGTTTGATGAGCAAAATAATATAGGATGGAGCCGCAGGCTGGAAGAAGAAGGCGTAAATGTACTTTACGGTATCGATGGTTATAAAGTACACTCTAAAATTTGCCTGATTGGCAGGCTCGAAAAAGGCAAGCTGGAATACTATGCTTGTTTGTCAACCGGTAACTTTAACGAAAAAACAGCACAGATATATGCCGATCATACGTTGCTTACGGTTAATAAAAACATCACTGCTGACTTGGTAAATATATTCAAATCATTAAATAAAAGCATTTTACCCAGGGGCTTAAAAAGCCTGATCGTATCGCCAATTGACGCGCGCCCGGCCATTTACAAGCTGATAGATAACGAGATAAAAAACGCTAAAGCCGGTAAAGAAGCCTACATGATCTTAAAAATGAATAGTCTGGCCGACGAACAGATCATCGCTAAGTTGTATGAGGCCAGTAACGCCGGTGTAAAAATCAAAATGATCATCAGGGGGATGTGTTGCCTTATCGCAGGGATGAAAGGATATAGCGAAAATATTGAAGTGCTGAGTATTGTTGATAAGTATCTCGAACATTCGCGCGTCCATATTTATTGTAACAGCGGTAACGAGCTGATTTATTTAACCTCTGCAGATTTTATGACCCGGAACATTGATACCCGGGTTGAAGTAGGCTTCCCTGTGCTGGATGCAGAATTAAGAAAGGAAATCAGGCAAATGATCAACCTGCAATTGGAGGATAATACCAAATCACGCGAGATCAATAGCCACAACACTAACAAATATCATAAAAATAATTCGGGCATCCCCCAAAGAGCCCAGGTTGATATTTACAATTACCTGAAATTTAAAAACAAATAACACTTGAGATACGCCGCTATTGACATAGGTTCAAACGCTGTAAGGTTACTTATTGCAGATATTACCGAAAATAACACCTCAGTTTCCTTCAAAAAAAACACGTTGGTACGGGTGCCATTACGACTGGGAGATGATGCTTTCCTTGATCATTCTCTTTCTGAACGAAAATCAACCGACCTGCTTAAAACCATGGTGGCTTTCCGCAACCTGATGGATGTGTACAAAGTTGCCGATTATATGGCTTTTGCGACTTCAGCTATGCGTGAAGCGAAAAATGGACTGGAGGTTGCAGGTCAGATCAAAACAGCCGCCAATATCGACCTGGAGATCATCAACGGGCAAAAAGAAGCAAAAATTATTTACTCCAGCCATATTGAGCAAAATATCGATAAAAGCAAAAATTACCTGTACATTGATGTTGGCGGAGGAAGTACAGAACTTTCTCTTTTTTCAAGCGGAGAACTTTTGGCATCCAAATCCTTTAATATCGGCACAATCAGGATGCTGGATAACCAGGATACTGAAGAAAGCTGGAATGATATGAGAGATTTTTTGCGTGAAAATACACGCCCTTTTAAGGTAATATCAGGCATTGGCACCGGCGGCAATATTAACAAACTTTACAAAATGGCCGATGAGAAAGACAAGGCGCCATTGAGTTTCGGCAAATTAAAATCCCTTTATAATTATTTAACCTCGTTTTCCTTAAAAGATCGGATAAATGTGCTTGGGCTAAACCAGGATAGGGCAGATGTGATTATACCGGCTTGCGAGATCTATATGACCGTAATGAAAGTTGCAAACATTAAAAATATGTATGTGCCTACGGTTGGTTTGGTGGATGGAATTATCCAAACCCTCATCGAAAAGAATTTTTCAAAAGAGAGTTAAATTATTTTCAATAAATTGTAAAAAAATTAAAAACTGTTATTATATTTGTAATGCCCATTCAATGGGCATGTTTTTCATAGGTAGATGTAGGGTCGAGTACTTGTTATTCGACCCTTTTTTATGCAGTAAATTTTACCCGGGCGAGGTTTATGAGTACGAATGCGAAGAAAAAAATAGTTGTAGCAATTTGCGGAGCCAGCGGTTCAATTTACGCGAAGCTTTTATTGGATAAGCTGGTGCAATTGAGCGATCAGCTAAACGATGTCGCTGTTGTGATGTCTGACAATGCAAAAGACATCTGGAAGTTTGAACTTGATAACGAAACCTACGCGGATTACCCTTTTAAGTTTTATGCCAAAAATGATTTTATGGCGCCTTTCGCTTCAGGATCTGCCAGATACGATACAATGGTGATCGTGCCTTGTTCAATGGGCGTACTAGGAAGAATCGCGGGCGGCATATCGGATGACCTGATCACACGATCTGCCGACGTTATTTTAAAGGAACGCCGAAGACTGATACTGGTGCCCAGGGATATGCCTTTCAGCCTTATTCATATCCGAAATATGCAAACCCTAACCGAAGCCGGGGGCATCATTTGCCCGGCCATACCCTCATATTACAGCAAACCTCAAACCATCGAGGACCTTGCCATGACAGTGGTTAACAGGGTGATAGATTTGATCGGGCTGGAAAATGAGACTTACCGGTGGAGCGAATAATGAATTCATGGGCTTTTTTCTTTAGATATTCTTAACTTAAATCTAATCTCCAATCTCTATTCAACTAATCTCTAAATTCCTTACCTTTGCGCCTTCAAAATGAACAAAAAGGTAGCATTTTATACATTAGGCTGTAAACTGAACTATTCGGAAACTTCTTCGATTGGCCGGCTTTTTAATAATGCTGGTTATAAAACGGTTGATTTTACTGATACCCCCGATGTATATGTGATCAATACTTGCTCGGTTACAGACAACGCTGATAGAAAGTGTAAAAAGATAGTAAAGGAAGCGCTTAAAATATCTCCTGCGGCATATGTTACTATTGTTGGGTGTTATGCTCAGTTAAAACCAAAAGAAATTGCCGAAATACCGGGGGTGGATATGGTTTTGGGGGCGGCTGAGAAATTTCAAATCGTTGATTATATCACTGATCTTACTAAAAATCCCAAGGCATTAATTTATAACCAGCCGGTATCCGAAGCAAAAGAGTTTATCAGCGGATATTCCTTTGGCGATAGAACCCGCACCTTTTTAAAAGTTCAGGACGGCTGCGATTATTCATGCTCATTTTGTACTATACCATTGGCAAGAGGCAACAGCCGCAGTGATACCATTGCGCATGTGATTGAACAAGCCCAACAAATAGCAGCTTCCGGTGTAAGGGAGATTGTTTTAACAGGCGTAAACCTTGGCGATTTTGGGATAAGGGATGGCAAACGCCATGATAAATTCTTTGATTTGGTTAAAGCGCTGGATGAAGTAGAAGGGATTAATCGCATACGCATATCCTCTATAGAGCCTAATTTATTAACAGATGAGATCATTGAATTTGTGGCCGGCTCAAAACGGTTTGTTCCGCACTTTCATATCCCGCTACAGTCAGGTTCTGATAAAATACTTGGTTTGATGCGCCGCAGGTATAAGAGAGATTTATATGTAAACAGGGTTGCCAAAATTAAACAGCTGATGCCCGGTTGCTGCATCGGCGTGGATGTGATCGTTGGTTTTCCCGGCGAAACACGGGAAGATTTTATTGATACCTATAATTTTTTAAATGAATTGAACATTTCGTACCTGCATGTATTTACTTATTCAGAAAGGGAAAATACGTTGGCAAGCGAAATGGGAGGGGTCGTGCCTGGTTCAACCCGCGCCGACCGTAGTAAGATGCTTCACATATTATCTGATAGAAAACGCCGCGCATTTTATGAGAGCCAGTTAAATAAAACCGACGAGGTATTGTTTGAGGGCGATATTAAAGACGGTTTTATGCACGGTTTTACCCGTAATTATGTGAAAGTCAAAACCAAATACGATCCGGTGTTGGTTAACGAATTAAAGAGCGTTTTATTAACACAAATATCACCTGATGGTGATGTTGAAATAACTGAATGCGAAGAAATATTTGCACATTAACCCTATATTGCGCCCAAAACATTAACCTATGTTCCCCACTATTTCTTCGTTGATTCAATATTTTACCGGATTAAACATACCTCTTCCAATACAATCCTTTGGTTTTTTTGTAGCGATTGCCTTTATAGCGGCTTATTGGGCGTTTGCACAGGAGTTTAAACGAAAAGAGAAACTGGGGTACATTCATCCCTTCCAAAAAACAGTAACTGTTGGTCAACCTGCAACCTTAGGTGAATTGGCGGGCAATGGTTTTTTTGGTTTTATCCTGGGCTTTAAATTGGTTGACGCTATCCTTAATTACCACACGCTGCTTGACGATACACAAGGTTTTATTTTATCGGGCAGAGGCAATTGGGTTGGAGGTATTATAGGTGCGGCTGCGTTTGCTTACTGGGCCTATTACGAAAGTAAAAAACAGGAGCTGCCAACGCCTAAAACCCAAGTGGTAACCGTACACCCCTATGAGTTGATGGGAAGCATTTTGCTTTGGGCGGCATTATGTGGCTTTGCCGGTGCAAAAGTCTTTAACGCTTTGGAAAACTGGGGCGAGTTTATGAGAGACCCGGTTGGGATGTTAATAGGTTTCAGTGGGCTCACCTTTTATGGCGGTTTGATCTGCGGCGGAGCTGTTGTACTATATATAGCCTGGAAACATGGCATCAAATGGAGGACTATGCTTGATATCGGCGGGCCCGGTATGATGCTGGCTTACGGCATTGGCCGCGTTGGCTGCCAGATGTCGGGAGACGGTGACTGGGGTGTCAATAATCTCGCATCAAAACCACATTGGTTAAGCTGGGCGCCTGATTGGATGTGGGCATTTAAATTCCCTCATAATGTTAATAATGAAGGCGTAGCTATTCCCGGTTGTGTAGGTAAATTTTGCAGCGAGCTGCCTGTCCCGGTGTTCCCAACCTCATTTTACGAATCGATAATTTGTATCCTGCTTTTTTTATTCCTGTGGGGCATCCGCAGTAAGATAAAAGCACCCGGTGTATTATTTGGAATCTACATGATCCTGGCCGGTGTAGAGCGGTTTTTTATAGAGTTGATAAGGGTAAATACCAAATATCATTTGGCGGGCATCAGCTTTACGCAAGCCGAGATGATCTCGATATTGATGGTATTAGGCGGTTCGGTGCTATGTTTTACCCAAACGAACAAGAAAAAAGTTAAACATGGCTAACCAAAACCTGGGCAATAAACTATTAAAAAACCAGGTTGTCAGGTTTGTCTTTTCGGCCGGTGTGGGGTTTTTAGTTGACGTTTCTGCCTTTTACCTATTTTATCATAACTTGCTGGTTCAAAAAACCTATCACATCGTTTACTTCACGGTTCGCAATTACACGCTTTCATTTTCTATATCTTTCTTCCTGGGGGTATTGGTTAATTTTTTGATCACCAGGTATTTTGTTTTTTCTGAATCGAAACTCCCTCCGTATAAACAATTTTTCAGGTTTGTATCAGTTGCCTTTATAGGTTACTTTGCCAACCTTGCTGTATTGAAGTTATTTATCCAGAGTTTTCAAATGAACCCGATCATTGCACGTCCTTCTGCCGCGCTAAGCTTATTTTTTTTAAGTTTCTTTGTCCATAAGTTTTTTTCATTCAGTCTATCATTAAGGCATCATG
>NZ_CAIWNH010000272.1 GCF_903913935.1 uncultured Mucilaginibacter sp. | reverse complement strand
TACCCACACATCACCCAGCCGCTCATTGCGAGGAACGAAGAAATCTCTACACCTGCTAATCCCTGCACCTGAATCTCTAAGTTTCCGGCGCGCCGCCGACTGTCGAGCTTGATCATCGCCAGAAACGAACCGATCGGTCACTTATTACCGGATTAAATCATCATATAAATCCCGCCACTCCGGATTCATTGAATTAACAAGCTTTATTTTATTTTTCCGGTTCCCGCCTTTAAGCGCATTTTCTACAGCAATGGCTTCTTCTATACGTGGGTAAAAGGCATAATAAACTAATTTATCGCAATTATATCTGGCTGTATAACTATTGGGGTAGAACTTATTTTTATGTTGCCAAACACGCCCCGTTATATCCGAGCTAACACCTGTATAAAACACGGTATGCATTTTATTGGTCATGATATAAACGCAACCACCTTTTGGAAACATCATGCAAAATAATAAAAAAATACCTGCGCTCATTGCGAGGAACGAAGCAATCTCTACACATGCTAATCCACCCACCACAATCTCCGGGTGACCATCCAACCGTATGACCTTTTTCCCTGCGCTCATTGCGAGCCTGCCGGCAGGCTCGCAATGAGCGCGCGGGGAGCAGGATGGTTACCTATCAGCCGAACGCCGGACACCTGTACATTACGTCTCGCTGACTGTCTGTTGTAGAGATTGCTTCGTTCCTCGCAATGAGCGCAGCGGGGGCGTGGATGGGGGGATGTGCGTGGATGATGAGTGACTTACCTCGAAACCTCCATCTTCACCTTCTTCCCCTTTATCTTTTCCTTGCTGATCAAATCAACGGTATGCTCAATACGGTTGCGTTTTACGGCGGCATAAGAGGAATGATCCAGTACCTCAATTAAGCCCAGGTCCTCTTTGGCGAGGCCGCCTTTTTGCAGCAGCAAACCGACGATATCTACTTTATTGATCTTATCCTTTTTCCCGGCGGCAATATACAGCGTTGCCCATGGCGATGGCTTGGGTACAATAGGTTTTTCGGGCAGTACTTCAATTTCCGGGTTTTGTTTTACGTAGGCCAGCTTTTCATCTTCGGTGAGGATGAGGTACGACGTGCCTTTGGCATGCATGCGTGCCGTGCGGCCGTTGCGGTGCAAAAAAGCCTCTTCGGTATGGGGCAGCTGGTAATGTACTACGTATTCGATCTCGGGAATGTCCAGCCCCCGCGATGCAAGGTCAGTAGTGATCAACAGGCGGTGACTGCCATTGCGGAATTTAAGTAATGCGCGTTCGCGGTCCTCCTGCTCCATACCACCGTGGAAAATATCGTGTGCAAGGCCGCGGTCCCATAACAGGTCGCTGATGCGGTCGACGGCTTCGCGGTGGTTGCAGAAGATCAGCGTAGCCTTATCCCCTATTTTGCAGATGAGCGAAAACAGCGTGTCCAGCTTATCTGCAGCGGGCGAGATGACAGCTTTTAGCTGCAGATCGGGCGTATTGGTTTTATTTTCGAGGAAATCAACTTCGGTGGGTCGGCTGATGCCGGTAAATGCCGGGATCTCCTGCATTTTGGTGGCCGAGGTAAGGATGCGCTTTTTTAGGCCAGGCAATTGCCTGATGATATACGTCATATCCTCCTGGAAACCAAACTCCAGCGACTTATCAAATTCATCTAAAATCAGCGTATGGATGGTTTCGGTGCTAAAACTTTCGCGGCGCAGGTGGTGCGCCAGCCGGCCGGGTGTACCTATCAGCACCGCGGGCGGCTGCGACAGGTTGTTCCGCTCAATTTTTACCGGGTGGCCGCCATAGCAGCAGTTTACCTTAAAGCCGGTGCCCATGGTTTTAAACACCTGCTCAATTTGCAAAGCCAGCTCGCGCGAGGGCACCAAAATAAGCACCTGTACCGTAGCAATTTTGCTATCCAGCAAGTTTAAAAGGGGCAGCAAAAAGCCCAGCGTTTTACCAGAACCGGTTGGCGAAAGTAAAATCACGTCCCCCTTTTTGGCAGCGGCCAAAGCGGCATTCTGCATTTCGTTAAGGGTGGTAATTTTTAAGTTGGCGAGGGATTGTTTAAGCATGGGGAAAAGCCCCCTCTAAATCTCCTCCGCCAAATGGCGGAAGACTTTTGGGGTGTGGGCAAAGATACGGGAAATATCGGGAGCGGGAATGGAAATTTGTAGTTGTAGCGCTACAAGTGCTACAAACGCTACAAAGCGATATAAATCTGATTATCAATAAGTTAAGTACTGACAAAATTTTGTCAGTGACAAGATCTTGTCAGTACTTTTTTCATGGAAATGAAAAATTTATGCGATTTTTTAAACGGATTCTTTGGCCGCAAGCATAGCTTATACGGGGGCGCGCCCTGCAAACAGCAGGATATTAAACGCTTTCCGTCATTTGGCTCTCATTGTCTATTAGCCTGCTAAACTCATCCGTCCGTTTAAGGGTAAAGGCAAGGGCTGTTTTTACGAATTCATTTAAGGTGATATTATGAATGGCCGCAAATAACGATGCTTCTTTGTGTAATGTAACCGGTACCCGCACATTAAATGTTCCTTTATAGGTTTTTTCCGGAGTTTTTCCAACCTCCACGCAGGCATCCAAATAATCTTCAACGGCATCTTTAAATGCTTTTTTAAGTTCTTTCACAGATGAACCCTCAAAGCTAACCAGGTCGTTAATTCCAAGGATCTTACCATAAAACACATCATCACCGGCGCTGAAATGTACCGATGCGTAATAATTTTTATATTGCAGTATGTCATTCATCTTTAATACGTCCTTTCGCTTTTAATTCTAAAATCACCTCGTGGATGGCATAACCTTTAACAATGTTGGCCGGATGCGGTTTGTGCAATGTAATGATGTTCTTTTTCTCGTCTGCAAATCTCCTTCTCGATCCCCCGGTTTTGCCACCCTTTAACTCCTGGTATCCAAATAAGGTTAATACTTTAATTAATTCTTCCCAGGTAAAATCTTTGGGAACAGAGAGTAGCCGACTGACTGATTTTTCTTGCCTTGACATCTTCGTTTGTCATTAATTTTTCAACACGTTTTTTCATATACTATTACCTTAATCTATTTAACAAACGCCTTCGCAGGTAAGTAAAAAAGTGCATTTTTCTCTCAAAATGAACTATAAAACAAAGATAAACAATCAAATTGAAATTGCAACTGAAATTTAGTTGCAAAAGTTTTAAACTGCTGCTTAGCTTATTTGTGGACACAGTACGAACAGCGGAGTCTTAGACTCCGGGCATAATAAATTCGTAGACGGATTTACAAACAGCGAGGTTTCTTAGATTACAGGCATGGGTAATTCGTAGACGGGGTCTACGAACCGCGAGGGAACGTTAGAAAATCAGTTGTTTTTTTAGTTATCTTGCTTATCTATTACAGATCATGCAAGAAAGGGTTAATCATCATTATGTATCACAATGCCAACTTAAAGAATTCTTCAATAAGGAGGAGGGCAAAATTTATCTCTATGATAAACAGCTTCGGAATTACTATCAAAAATCAGGAACAAGGCGGATATTCAGCGAGGATAATTTAAACACCAAACTGCTCGGTAATAAGATCGACCGTAATTCCATGGAAATTGAATTACAAGTGTTATTCGAAGATGATTTTGCAAAACATCTTGCAGCAGTCAAGCAATTCCATGAAGATCAGGAAGCAATTGAAAAAGCTTATTGGGAAATGAACCATTTGGCGCTAATGGCATTGGTTGGCGAGTACCGGAACCCGGCTTATAAATCAGGGCTTGACCAGGCGATGGATTCCCTAAAGTTGCGGATCACCGGGGCAGAAGAGCCTGACCCGAAAGTCAAATATCAAAACACAAAAGGCTATCTTGATGTAGCCCATATCCTGCTTAAGGACATGGACCCGATCACATTTGCCATAGTATCGCTCAAATCAGACGACCATTTTATTTTACCGGATACGTCAGGTTTTTTGGTGCGCCAAAATCTGGATACAGGACACATTATGCAATTTGGACTTCCTATATCTGATAAGTTATTTCTTTTAGGTCGTTCCTCCCGGATGGGTAAGTATCCTACGATCCTGGTTAATATTGAAGATGACGACAGTGAAATGGCATTCAGGATTAATTCAGATCTGGTCAACTATGCCTATAAAACAATAGCTTGCCGCAATAGAGCCTTTCTTCAAAAAACATTAGATAAAATGAAGCAAAGGCGTTTCATCGGCCAGTATTTTCAAGAGTTTACAATTGGTGAGCCGGGTAGCTAACAAATTAGAATAATTAAATATGTCCTTTCGGTTGAAATATAATGGAGTGGTGGTTATTCAATCATTATTAGATGATGATAAGCAAACTGGCAAAGAACTGTTTGATGATATCATTGCCAGGCGTTGCGAGCAAACCCAGAAAGCCCCATACTTTTATCAGCCATCCAACAAAGTCGAATTCCTTGCATCTTTAGAAGAAATTTGTGCATTGGTTATAGCCGATGACCTGTTTCCGATTATCCATTTTGAAATTCATGGCAATCCGGTTGGCTTAGTTTTAAAAAATGGTGAAGCTGTAACTTGGGACGAACTTCAGTATTATTGCCGCATGATTAATGTCCGGGTACGTAATCAACTGATAATAACCCTGGCCACATGTTACGGAAGCTGGATCTGGAAAATGATTGATATTACCAAACCAGCGCCTTACTGGGGATATATCGGGCCAAGGGAGAAAATTGGGGAAGGAACATTAATGGAAGATTTTCAAAGTTTCTATGATTCCTTACTAACGCAGGATAGTTGGGATAACGCAATTCAGGAATTAAAGAATAACGGGACCCGTGACAAATACATTTATTTACACTGCAAGGGAATTTTTGAATATCACATAGAGCGGAATATGAAAGATATTCCACTTGATAAAAAAGCCACTTATAAACGGCTGATGAAAAAAACCACCGAGATGCTGCCTGGAATGAACCGCAATCAAAGAAAGGCCCATTTAAAAAACAGCATCAGCAAATTTGATCGTAATTCTTTTATTTCACGTATGAAGAGGATTTTTCTTATGGAATAAGTGATAAAGCAAAAATTTTATTAAGTCCTTGCAAGAAAAATATAACTACGATTTATAGAATTGCTAAAATAACAATGAGTATTCAAAATTACGAAGCCAACACCCGAGAACTGACCGATCAAGCCCATGTTCCCCCTCTCGCGCGAGAATGCAGCGAAAGCCCGAAGCGTTGGGGTTCTCGTGCGCCGCTGACAGGTAGCAAACTATGGCGGTGGCGAAACTTACCCCCTCCCGCCGCTCATTGCGAGGAACGAAGCAATCCCTACATAAAATATCATATATGGGTGCCCGGCGTGCGGCTGATAGGTAAACCTGAGATTTTGGTGCGGGATTAGCGAGTGTAGAGATTGCTTCGTTCCTCGCAATGAGCGGGTTGGGTGGGTTTTGTCAGCGCAGGCATGCTGCCAG
>NZ_CAIWNH010000271.1 GCF_903913935.1 uncultured Mucilaginibacter sp. | reverse complement strand
TGGCTTTTAATTCCTCAGTTTGGGTAGAAAATAAACCCGCATCGGCTACGCCAACCAGTACTGAAATTAGCTCGGTGTTATCCAATCCTAAAGCTGCCTGGGATGCTAACAATGCACTTAACCTGATCTACGCACAAGAATGGGTAGACCTGTTCCGCCAGCCGTGGGTGGCCTGGGCATTATTGAGGAGAACAGGTGGTGCGACACCCATGGATCAGAGCAATCCGGCTGGATATAAGCAAAACTATGGCAGCCTGCAACGCTACCAATATCCGGCCGATGAACAACTATTAAATAATGCCAACTGGAAGATAGCCACAGGGGGGGCAGATCTTACGAGCACCAAAATATGGTTAGCGAAATAAAGTATTCATCAATCTGCAGGTGTATTTGTTGATGCATTAACTATTAACTGATCATACGCAAACCAATAAGCCCGGAAATTTTCCGGGCTTATTTTGTTTTTGGGGGATTATTTATTTTGAAGGCAGAAAGTAACCAAATATTAAAGCGTCCGTCCGAAAGGTACTTAAGGCTGATGTGGACATGCAGACTGGTTGGTCATTAGTCATTGGTCATCTCGCCCTTGTTGGTGTTGTCACCAACAAGTACCGATATTTCGGGGCGGTAAGCATAGTCCGGCATCCCGGCTTGTTGGTGACAACACCAACAAAGGTGCAAAGAAAGATAGTTTTTTGATGATATTTGAACGACTAATACAACATGGTTATAGACTTTGAGATTATTGGAACTTCATTTAACCATAACAGAGGACAATATATCTATAGATCTCGAATTTTTATTTTTCTGCCCATGTTAGTGTTTTCACCATAGATACCGGCATTTAAGATGCAAGGGTGATCCCGCATCCCGGTTTGCTGGCAAAAATACCACCACCCATCATTTACTATGCTCTTTCAGCAATTCATCAAATAAACGTTCGTGCACCAGGTAAAAGCCTTCAACTGAATACGTTTTGGGGGGCTTATTAACGTCCCACATTTTTACCGATTTATCTCTTTGATCTAAAAGAATATCGGCATAATCCTTATTCTTATAGGCAACTGCCGACTTGATTGCAGGCTCAATTACCTGCTTGTTGGTACAAATAAAATACACCTTACGGAAACAATACTTTGGCATAGCACCAAAGTTATGCTAAAATTATTAGCAAATCAAAGGTTTTTTAACAAAACTTATGCGCCTTACAGGTTAGCCCGCAGCCTTTTATTACAAAATCCGCCAAACCCTTATGATAGCCGCACCCGGCACTTTTTCGGCATTGCATACAAACAGGGCCTTGTTCAGCCAGTCGTATTTACCCAGCGGCGCTTCAAAGGATAATACCGTCCTGAAGTAATATTCGCTTGCCGGTACGGCCTCTCCTTTTGCAAGTTTAGCGGCAACTTCGGGGCTGGCCACCCTGATGCCTGTATTTTTGATGAAGATAAGCGTGCCATCCTCCGTTTTAATGGTATAGCGGGCATCAATTTCGGCCACGCCGTCTTTGCGGATGATTTGCCAGTCGGCGCCTCCGTCAACGATCTCGCCTTTAATAGCCGGCCCAGTTACGGTACCGCCCGTTATTGGTATGATGCGGCGGATGCCATGGGGTGTTTCGCCCGGCACCAATGCGGGGTTCAGTTTTACATTCAGTTCGCATACAAACTGCATTTTGGGGGCCTCCTGGCAATAAGCAAGGCTAAAGCTTAACATTAGTGCTGCCAGGGTAAGGTATCTTTTCATAATTGGTTATATAATCAACGATAATACAAATAATTGTTCCTGCAAACAAGTTGCAGCCGGGCAGCCTTTTTTTCAGAAAAGCCGCAGGTACGCTTATTCCTATTTACAAGAAAAATAGTCCGCAGGCGCTCCCCATTTGTCCTACCCCCTGGTGGATGGACAGTACTTTATAGCTTATGATATCATCCTTTTAATACGCCAGTCACTATATTATAATTACGTAAAAACACTTACGGATTTTGCGTAAGAACCCTATAGCACCTGCTAACAACTCTGTCTAATTTTAACGATAAATAAAATAAGGATTAAGTAACAGTTAAACTTTAAGTATACCCTGTCCTTATCATAAAGCACATAAAGTACTGGTTTAAAAACGCTAATAAAGGAAATAATGGCATTTTCACCGACCAATGAAAACAAGAAAGAGAAACCGGGCGATAGCCAGCGGGACAATGCTGCCTTTTTAAACAACCCGCAAAATAATGCGGCGCAGGCAAAGCCAAATCTCATCCAGTTGCCCTCCATCACCTTGCCTAAAGGCGGCGGGGCAATAAAAAGTATTGATGATAAATTCCAGGTAAATGCGGTTAATGGTACGGCGGGTTATACCATTCCCCTGCCGTTTTCGCCCGGGCGAAATGGCTTTACACCTTCATTATCAATATCCTATAACTCCGGCTCAGGAAACAGCACCTTTGGCATCGGCTGGGGTGTTGAGGTTCCCGCTATCCACCGCAAGACCGAAAAGGAGCTGCCCCAATACCAGGATGCTGTTGAATCAGACACCTTTGTTTTTTCGGGCGTTGAAGATCTTGTACCGCAATTATTGCCCGGGCCCAATAATACCTGGGTGAAAAATTCGGTAACCAACAATAATATAACGGTAACCCGTTACAGCCCGCGCATTGAAAGCGGATTTGCCAAAATTGAAAAGATTGATGACAGCGGCAATGTGTACTGGAAAGTAACGACCAAAGAAAACATCGTCTCTATTTTCGGCAAAAGCAATACGGCAAAACTCAGCAGCCCGGTGCCCGGCGAATCGGGGAGGATATTTAAATGGTGCCTTGAATATAGTTATGATGATAAAGGGAACTTTACCAGTTATTATTATAAAAATGAGAATACCGACAATATTACACCCTCGATATTTGAAAAGAACCGGCTGAATAACATTGCGCCCTGTACAAATACCTATCTGAAAGGTATAAAATACGGTAATACCGTAGCCTGGTACGAAGGGGATGCCCTGCCGGCTGCTTTTATGTTTGAAATGGTTTTGGATTATGGCGAGCACGATGCCGCGAAACCAACCCTTGCCGAAGTAAACAAATGGGATGCAAGGGTCGACGCTTTTTCGGATTTTAAGCCGGGTTTCGAGCTACGCACCCATCGCCTGTGCAAAAGGGTGCTGATGTTTCATCATTTTGCGGCCGAATTGGGCTGGAGCGATTACCTTGTAAAATCGCTGGATATAGTTTATGACGAGCAGCCATGGATCACTTACCTCAATTCGGTTGCCGAAACGGGCTATATCTGGAATACCGACGGCACACTCAAATCATCAAAAACACTGCCGCCTGTTGAATTCTCGTATACGATACCGGGATATTCAAGGGAAGTACAGGAGATCTCGCCGGCAAATGTAGCCAATGCACCCACCGGGCTGAGTGCACCCTACCAATGGACAGATCTGTACAGCGAAGGGATCTCGGGCATATTAAGTGAACAGGCCGATGGCTGGTTTTATAAAGAAAATTTAGGCAGTGGGCAGTTCAGCCCGGCAAAACTGGTAAACCCCAGGCCATCGTTCAGCGGCCTCGCTGACGGCTCACTAGCTATCCAGGACCTGGAAGCCGACGGTGTTAAATACGCCGTGTATAACAGCCCTTCCATAAAAGGATATTTTGAAATGATGCCCGAAGGCGGATGGAATGCATTTTCTCCATTCACGTCGTATCCGAATATTGACATGAAGGACCCGAATTTGAAGTTCCTTGACCTTAACGGCGATGGCATGCCTGATATGCTGATCTCGATGGAGCAGGAGTTTATCTGGTACGAGGCCGAAGGTAAATCCGGATACGATAACTACCACCTGAATGCCAAAATGAGTGATGATGAACTGGGTCCGCGGATAGTATTTGCAGACCAGGACGAACGGCTGATGATTGCCATTGCGGATATGACCGGCGATGGCCTTTCGGATATTGTACTGATCAGCTATGGCAATGTGTGCTATTACCCCAACCTCGGGTTCGGGCGTTTTGGCGCAAAAGTTAACATGCAGATGAGTGGGATTTTTGACGCTGCCGATAGCTTTAACCATAAAATGATCCACCTGGCGGATGTGGATGGCACCGGCACAACTGACATTATTTATACCGGCGGCGCCGCGATACAGGTTTGGTTTAACCAATGTGGTAACAGTTTTAGCCAGCCATCAGCATTTTTTAACCCTTTTGCGGGGTGGGACGATCAAACGCTGCTTTCAGTAACCGACCTGCTGGGCAAAGGCACCTCCTGTTTGGTATGGTCATCTCCACTGCCCTCAAATTCATCGGCGCCCTTGCGGTATATCGATATCATGAACGGTCAGAAACCCCATATCATGACAGGCTATAAAAACAACATGGGCAAGGAGGTTACTTTTGAATATCAATCGTCAACCGGGTTTTACCTTAACGACAAACTTAAGGGGGCAAACTGGGTAACAAAGCTGCCATTCCCGGTTCAATGTGTAAATAAAGTAGTAAGTATTGACCGCGTATCGCAAACCCGCTTTACCAGCCAGTACAGTTATCACCACGGCTATTATGACGCGGCAGAGCGTGAGTTCAGGGGGTTTGCGATGGTTTTACAAACAGATACCGAAGAATTTGACAATTACGTATTGCAAACAACTGGTGCCGGGGCAGTAAACGCTGTTAAAAAGGACCTGTACCAACCAGCGGTGATCACCAAATCATGGTTTCATACCGGGGCCTATCTTAGGATGCCGCAAATGAATCACCAGCTTTCTGCGGAATATTATCCGAATGCCCAGGTAGCCGCCGGCGAAATTACCGACCCTGGCCTGGTAACACAGCTGCAAAAATATACCCTGGCGGACGCTCCCCTGCCGGACGGACTGGCTGCTAATGAAGTGAGTGAATGTTTTAGGGCATTGAAAGGCTTGCCGCTTCGCCAGGAAGTTTATAGCGACGAAGGCGATGCTGCGGTTCAAATACATCCTTATTCGGTAACACAGTATAACTATGATTTAAAAGTGCTGCAGCCGAAGACCGGGCAGAAATATGCTGTATTTTTACCTCATGAAAAGGAAACCTTAACCTTACATTTTGAGCGTAACCCGGCCGACCCAAGGATAGCGCATAACATCAATGTACAGATCGATCCATATGGCAATGCGCTGCAATCCGCAGCAATTGTATACGGCAGGGTAAATGCAGACATGCAACTGCCAACGGCAAACGACAGGGCAAAGCAATGTCAGCAATGGATCAGTTACACCCAAAATGCTTTCACCACCATAGTAGATAATGCGATTGCTTACAGGCTTCCGGTTTTGTTCGAGACGCAGCAATGGGAATTAAATGCAGCGCCACCACAGCAGCAATTTTTTACAGGCACTGAAATAGGCAACCTTTACAATAGCGCCAACATTAAACTTTACGAACAAACCACCACCCCTGGCGATAAACGAAAAATAGCGCACACACGCACTTATTTATTAAAAAACGACCTGAGCGGCCCTATGCCAATGGGCACTATTGATACCCTTGCGCTGCCTTATCAGAATTACCAGCTTGCTTTCACTCCTACCCTGCTGGCAAGTATTTATGGCGCAAAAGCCAATGAAGCCCTACTGCGCAACAAGGGGAATTATGTACGGCTGGAGGCTGATAATGATTACTGGATCGCTTCAGGTAAAACCTATAACTATCCCGATTTAAGCGCCACGCCGAATGCATCAGCTATCCCACCGCCAACGCATGCTGATATTATTTTTGCAAAGGCCAATTTTTACCTGCCCGTTGCTTATGAGGACAATTTCGGCAACCTGAGCAAGGTGTTTTATGACCCTAATAAATTATTCACCAACAAGACCGTTGATGCTAAAGGAAACGAAACTAATGTAGAAGCATTTAATTACCGAACGCTTAAGCCCTACCTGCTAAAGGATGAAAACGACAACCGTACCGGTGCGCGTTTTGATGAGTTGGGCTTGGTGGTGAGCACCTTTGCAATGGGCAAAGAAACAGAGTTTAAAGGTGACACTATAGACCTGAACTCTGCAGAAGCCTCGGCGCTTGATCAACCTACCACTACCTTAAGCTACGATTTCAGGTATTATACAACAAACGGGCAACTGCCAAACCGCGTTACGCTAATGGCGCGCGAAAAGCATTACTATGCAGATCCGGAACCCGAAACAACAAGCACCATTGCCAACTGGTGGCATAACCTGTTTGGCGGAGGTACAGATAACACTCCACCTCAAATTGAACAGAACATAGTATGGCAAACTACCTATTCTTATTCAGATGGATCAGGCCACGAGGTTTTAAAAAAGGTGCAGGCTGCCCCGGGCATGGCCCCTCAACGGGACGCCCAGGGAAAACTTATGCTGGATGCCAATGGAAATGTTATCCAAACTGATACCACCCCTGATTTAAGGTGGGCAGGCAACGGCCGCACAATTGTGAACAACAAAGGCAAGGCAATAAAACAATACGAGCCATTTTATGATAGTTCGCCTGAATACAATACCGAAAGTGAATTGGTAGAAATTGGTTTTACGCCCATCTTATACTATGACGCTGTGGGCAGGCTCATCCGCAAAGAAAATCCTGACGGCACTTTTTCAAAAATAGAATTTGATGCCTGGATGCAGCAGACCTGGGATGAAAATGACACCGTAACTGATAGTGAATGGTACCAGCGCAGGATAAACGGCGGAATGACTGAAGCCGACCAGGAAGCTGCTCAGAAAGCAGCCGTACATTATAATACCCCGGCTGTTATTTACTTCGATTCACTTGCAAGGCCATTTTTCGCAGTTAACGACAACAAAACGCAGCGAAGCAACGAAGTAATTACCCAGGAGTTTTTCTATAACCGTACGGAGCTGGATATCCAGGGATTGGCATTAAGTACAACAGACGCACGCAATAACGTGGTGATGCAATGGAAATACAATATGCTCGGTCATATTGGGTACCAAACCAGCATGGATGCAGGGGAAAGGTGGATGCTGGCCGATGTAATGGGCAAGCCGCTGAACCTTTGGGATAGCCGGCAGCAAATATTTACCTATGAATATGATGAACTGCGCCGCCCACTGAACCTGTTGGTTAATACAGGCGATGGCTACGGAAACTATGTTTTCGGACAGTATATATATGGCGAAACGCTCGCCAACGCCAAAACACTTAACCTGCTTGGCAAAGCTTATAAGCATAACGACACTGCCGGTACAGTAACCGTATTGGGTTGTGATTTTAAAGGAAATATTTTAAGTACAACACGGCAATTATTAACCAATTACAAAAAAATACCCGACTGGGCTACGGCCCCGGCATTGGATAGTGATAGTTATACTACCGACTCGGTTTATGATGCCATGAATCGCCCGGTAATGATCACCTCTCCCGACAATAGCATTTTTGTGCCTGGTTATGATGAAGCAAACCTGTTGAAAAGCATGGATGTAACTTTGCAGGGCACTGCACCATCAACAAATTTTATCGCCGGTATAACCTATAATGCAAAAGGACAGCGCGAAAATATCAGGTACGGAAATAATACGCTTACAAAATACAGTTACGACGTTGTAACCTATCGGATAACGCGCGTGCTGACTACTGCCAACAATGGCAATAACGTGTTGCAGGACCTGAATTATACCTATGACCCTGTTGGTAATATAAGCCGGCAGTTTGACAATGCCCAGAAAACCGTTTTTTATGGCGGGCAGCAGGTTGAAGCACAAAGTGATTATATCTATGATGCTATTTACAGGCTGGTACAAAGCAATGGAAGAGAGCATATCGGGCAGGTTACATACAACAACCAGGACAATTGGAGCGATAGCTGGAGTAGCCTTTCACTGCAGCCAAATTCACCAGTGCAAATGCGCAATTATGCTGAAAAATACTTTTACGACGGTGTTGGCAATATTACGAAAATGCAGCATATCGCCGGTAACCCGGCCATGCCTCCCGGTAACTGGACGCGTGCTTACCAGTATAATGCCTCAAACAATCAGCTTACAAAAACCAGCGCAGGCGGGCAAAACTATGCCTATAGCTATAATCAACATGGCAGTATGCTGGCCATGCCCCAACTGCAGGTAATCGACTGGAATTTCCAGGAAGAAATGCAACATGCAAATTTAGGCGGAGGTGGCAATGCCTGGTACGTTTATGACAGTGCCGGCAGTAGAACACGCAAGGTAATTGAACGTACAGATGGCACGGTGGACGAACGCATTTACCTTGGTTCCTGTGAAATATACAGGGAACGGAGCGGAATAAATATCACGCTTGAACGACAAACCCTGCATATTATGGATGATAAAAGCCGCGTTGCAATGGTTGAAACCCGCACTAAAGGCAATGATGGCTCACCCAAGCAATTAATAAGATATCAATACAGCGATCTCCTTGGAAGTGCGTCACTGGAACTTGATGAGGCTGCAAAAATAATCTCCTACGAGGAATACCATCCTTTTGGAACATCAGCTTATCGTGCCACGGATGCGAGTCGTCAGGTTCCTGCCAGGCGCTATCGCTTTACAGGCATGGAAAGAGATGATGAGACGGGATTAAACTATCACACCCAACGTTACTACATACCTTGGCTGGCGAGATGGACGGCGACCGATCCGATTGGAATTGGTGATGGATTAAATGTTTACGCCTATGTAAGGAATAATCCTGTTTTAATGATTGATAAAAACGGAAAAGAAGGTGATGTCCCTGGCAATCCCCCTACACTTGACACGGAGGCAATGAAGCAAAAAGTGCAGGCTACTATTGATTACGCAGAAAAACAACTTCCGGGAGCTGATGAGTACCGGCATGGCTTAGCAGCAGAGCAAGTGGAGCAGGTAAACGCCCTCAATGCCTTAAAGCCAGAGCAAAAGCAAGAACGGGCAGAATTACAGGGCAAGATTGACGCCAAAGCCATTGATTTGAATGCTGCCAATGAAAGAGTTAATACCTTGAAAACGATGATCGCCGAATCGAAAAAGACACTGGCGGATATAATCGCGTTTGAAAATGACCAGCAGGCTGAACAAAAGGCCAAGGGCGATCCGGACTGGCAGCTACAGTTCGGACCTGCTTATCAATCAAATCCCAATCAATTTGGTGGCGTGGTGCAGGGCGCTTACCAGAGCAGAAACCTGTTGTACAGCCGTTGGCTCAACTCTAAAAATAATAATTTCCATTTTCAGGGAGGACTTGTACAGCCTACAGCTACTTTGCAATACGGACACCTTGCTGTGGCCAAGCCGTCAGGTGTAACGCTACCTGATAAATTCCCACCGCCTGATACATTACAAGGAAGTTATACCGTCAGTCCTTTTGCCCTCGTAATCGGCGACCCTGAAAGGCAAAGATTTACGCTCACCGCGCCATTTGGAGTAGCTGCGTCAGTCGCCGGCGATATTTTTGGCCAAACCAAAGGTAGCCAAAGCAGCGGCAGACACGAACAGATCCTATTCGTAGGAAGTTTACAGGCGGATTATGTATTTCACGATTATCTGTCGGTAACCGGCGTATTTGGTAGGCAGGGGGGTGTAGATTTCGGACCATCCGGATCTTCGGCAACAAAAGCCTGGGCTGGGTCATTACTATTAACAATTCACCTTGGTGGAGGGCAGGTAAAAGCACCTGAAAAAAACTGACACGACCTATTAAAAAAAACAATAAAGAATATTAAAAACGAATCAATAAAAACAATCTATCATGGCAACACCTAAGCTTAGTACCAACCTGGTAAAACGTTTAGATACAATTAAAAAAGTAATTGGCGATAAAGACATTAACGCTAAAGTTGAAAGTTCATACGCTGAAGCTAAGGGTAGCTGGTCGGCGGTGTTGGGTAATTTAAAAGCTGAGGGTTTGGATGAACCAACGTTGGCCAAACTCGACCTTGTGCATTCGCTTGCCGAAATTACAGGAAACCATGCGGATTTAGTTAAGTCGATCTCAAATCAGCCGGAGGTGGTTTCCATGCGGGATGTTGCCCTGAATTATGATGCGGCATCTATTGCAACCATGATCAAACCAAAGCAGGTGCCCGCAGGGACCATTGGTGGCACAGAACAGGAAAAGGTAAATAACTTTGCCACATCGATACATGATAAAATTTTTGCCGCACAAACTTCGGCTGTAATACAGCGCATGGCTACAAATGGCACGTTGCCGGTTGCCGATGCAGGGCTTCGCAATAATGTAGCGACTTTTTTAAATAACCAGCCTGATTTTAACATTCGTAAAACCTCCGTTTACACTGCGATAAGCCAGGCCGATGCATTTAACGATATACCGGAAGAAGCCCAACAGCCCTTAATAACGCAGTTAAAAACACTGCAGCGTGTACAGGCGATCAGCACCACCCCCTCTGCAGTAACTGAATTAATGAAGGCAAATGTCGCCAGCGCACAACAGGTTGCTGATATGACGGAAAAAGATTTTCATAAACAATTCGGCAATGCATTGGGCACAGAAACAGCATCGGCGGTATACAACAATGCGCTCAATGTTAAAATAAGAAACGAACATGCTTTAATGGCGATAAAAGATGCGGTACATGGAACAGGTATCGCTGCAATTGATGGCACGCAAACCAGGCAGGATAGAATGTCAACTTTTGATGCATTGGCGGAACAAAACAAAGTCCCGGTTAATTGGGAAGGCCTGTTTGGCAGTGTCGACCTTTGTGAATGTGAAGATTGTAATTCAGTTTACGGGCCGGCATCCTATTTTGTTGAGTTGCTAAATTATTTACGAAACAATAACCTCGATCCAAATCCTGCTGATCCCAACACTGCAAATACCGGTAAACCGGGTATAGCAGGCACGCCGCTTGAGATACTTTTCAGGCGCAGGCCTGACTTAGGTTGCCTTGAACTTACTTGCGCCAATGCCAATACCGTTATGCCGTATATCGATATTGTGAACGAAATTATGGAAAGCTTCATCATGCACGAAGCGCAATACGATGCAGATACAAATTCCCCGAGGCAATTGACACTTGACGTATGGAATGTTGAAGATGAGTCATCGGCAGATTTGCTGGCAACGCCGCAGCATACCAATTACAACGCATATTGCATTTTAAAAAATGCAGTTTATCCCTTTACATTACCTTATCACCAGCCCATTGATGCCATCAGGATCTTTCTTAATTTCCTGAATTCGAGCCGCTATGAGTTAATGAATACCTTTACATCGGTTACAGAAGCAGATATCAATAACGGTTTACCTGCGCCGGGGAATCCGGCAGGCCCGAATGACGGTGAGCTGGAAACGTTGATACAAACAGCGATTGGCCGTGGGACCGATGCTGAATTTTTGGGGCTCACGCAGGAGGAGTACATTATACTAACCAAAGAAGCTTTTTGGGAAAAACACTATTTTGAGCTTACCTGTAATCAAACCCTAACCGACGACCAATATCGCCAAAAAATAAAAGTATACCCGGTTTATGAGTATTATGGATATACTGCGGAAGCGGATATGCTAAGCTTGGATGAGTCGCTGCAATCAGGTCTCACCTTCGTTAAAAAACAGTTTCTGCCGCGCACCGGGATTCTCTATACCGATTTGATCGCTTTACTTGAGACTCAATATATCAACCCATACATGCCCCGGGGCAGGGCGCTGGATATAATGGAAAGCCTGAGGTTCAGCTACCGTTTCTTACAAACACTGGTAACAACACCTTCAAGCGATCCCAACCGGTATGCCAAACTGATCACTTATTTACAAAATGCACAGTTAATGGTTCCATGGCTGCAGGCATTGATGCACCCGGATCCCTGTCATCAAAATTGCACCTGCAACACCATCAGTTGCGAAGACATTGCTTGCTGGGTGAAATGTTATTTTGAAAAAGTAGGCCAGCTAATTGTGCTTGATTCAGGTGACGGCCCGACACTGCCGTTCTGGGGAAGAATTATGTCTCGGGGAGATTTTTTTAAGAATAACGCCGGAACATTTAACGATTGGGAGTTAAATAAATCAGGCCATATTTATTTTAACGGAGTGCTTACAGGCAGTGTTACTGCTACCGGAAATACTATCGGAACGGACGGAAACCCCTTGCCAAATCCTGACGGATCAGGTACGACATTTGTTGGGAAAGTAATTGATTCAGGCGGCAGGTGGGTTGGTGACTTCCAGGACGGAATTCTCTATGACATAAGAAGTGAAAGCTTTAATGCGGCAGGAAATTATCAGCAACCGCCGGTAGTACAATGGCTGCCGGTAGGCGACTCATGCGACATCGGTACGGTAAGACTGATACATTTAGATGGCAGCAGCGTTACGACGGACGAATATGATAAAATGCAGCGTTTTATTCGCCTATGGCGAAAAATGGGTTGGACGATAGACGAAACAGATAAGGCTATCATGGGCCTGGGGGCACCACAGGTTACAGCCCCCGGCCAGCCAGTGCCTGTTTCAGCCAAGGATTGTTTCAATGAATTTACAGACGATTGCAGCAAAGGCGGTACTAGTGATTGTGGTTGCGGCACAACCGTTGATTGCGGTTGCAGCAGCAACTATGCGGACGGACTTTTAAATTGCGATATTACACCTGATTATTTGCACCAGTTGGTGTTTGTTAAAAAATTACTTGACAACACCGGGCTTGATCTGGTAACGCTCCTTACTTTTTGGACCGATATCAGCACTGTTGGCGATAACTCGCAGTATAAGCAGCTTTTCCTTACCTATAATTTATTGGCGGTTGATACAGTTTTCCAGGCGGATCAGTATGGCAATTACCTGACTACCGCGGCAAAAATAACCGATCATGTTCCGGTGATCATGGCGGCCTTCAACCTGAAAGCAGCGGATATCGCCAATATTATGCAGTATGAAAACATTCCGGATTCGCTAACACTGGGTAATATCTCGATGATATACCGGTACAGCCTATTGATGCGCATTTTGAATATTAAGAGCATTTGGCTGCAGGATGTTAAAACCATTTTTGGCGATCCCTTTGCAGATGCGCAGCATACTGAGGCGTTCATGGAAAATTGGGGCAAAATGGAAGACTATGGGTTTACATTTAAACAATTGAATTATGTAATAAATAATGCAGATGACCCGAAAAAACCGATCAAACCGGCATTTATTTCATTCTTGAAATTGGCTAAAACTTTTTACGATGGCCTCAATGCCATTATTGCCGCTAACCCGGATGTTAATACACAGGATGGAGCTGTACCCACAGCAGCGGTACCGATATTTGCAACGCCTGCATTAACCACAGCATCTCTTTCATTGCTTTTTAACCCGGCAGTTACTGCCCAGGTAATGGCACTATTGCAAGGAACTACCGTTTACAGCACTAACGCCCCGCAAAACCTGGTAACTACCGCAGATGCTTTTACGGCTTTATTAACCGGTACATTGGTACAAAAAATTAAATATGATTTTTTAAATGGAGGTTTACAGGTTACCGGCATTTTAACTAACGCCGAAACAACCGCTGCCAAAGCTTTATTCAGTACCAATGCTGATTGGGGTTCGGCTATTGACAGGCTGAACCTACAGCCCCTGGAATTTTTCAATGACGTACTTTACGGTATCATCACCTCCCCTGCTGATAAGGCTGCTTTATTGCAGGGCGACTTTAATATCCCCGATTCGCAGCAGGACCCAAACAATATTATACCCGATACAGCGCCAATAAAACTCTTTTGCTTTATGAAGGCCTATATGCCTTTCCTGCGCGAGCGATTAATGCATATTTTTATTGTTAATACCTTATCTACCCAAACCGGACTGGATCAGGATATAACCGATATGCTGATCTCGAATATTTTGGTTAGCGGAACACCGTCACAGCCGATAGTAGAAGTATTTAAGAATATCAATAATGCCTATCAACCCGCAGCGGGATCATGGACCGGGTACCTGATCCCTACCAGTACGGATGTTTACACATTTGCCATTACTGTTCAAACCGCTACGCTTGGTGCCGCAATAAACCTGAATGGCCAGGCACTTAACTTTACCCAGCAAGCCGACCCAAACAATGTTTACCTGAGCGAGCCAGTAAAATTACAGGCAGGAAGGGCCTATAAATTCCAGGTTACCGGACTGGATATTAACCTTACCGGTTTGGCCTGGAAAACGCCAACTACACCAAAAAGCACAATTCCTTCATCTGTAATGCTGGTTGATGACCTTACAGATAGTGTTACCAACGCGTTTGTTCAATTGCAAAAAGCAGGCATCATAGTTTCAGTTTTTGGATTTACTGATACCGAAATAAACTATCTGCAACAAAATGGCGCAGATTTTAGCAACCTGGATTTTAACAGTATTACTTTCCAAACCTGGCTTCGTTTGGGTGCTTACACACAATTGCGCAAGTCCCTTCCATCTACAAATTTAAATTTATTGCAGTTTTTTGCATGGGCAAAAGAAACCACAGATACTACAAACCTGAGCGCCCGGATAGTTGCCGTAACAAATTGGCTGCAAAGTGATGTTGATAAACTGCTTGCAGGAAACCACTTTAACCTATTGAATAACAGCCAGTTTTACAATGAAATAAAACTACTTAAGTTACAACAGGCTTTATACGTGGCGGCAAACATCGCCATCGATATTAACCTGCTTTTTGATTGGGCAAAACCGGTATCTAAATTCTGGGTATGTCATGATATTGCTGAAAGCATTCGTAAATCTATAAAAGCGCGATACAAGGAAACTGATTGGGAGCAAGTGGTTAAACCACTTAATGACCAGTTGCGCGAGCACCAACGGGATGCGTTGATCAGTTATTTGCTGGTTCAACAGGACCTGAGAGACTGGGGCGTAACCGATGCCAATAGTTTGTTTGAATTCT
>NZ_CAIWNH010000270.1 GCF_903913935.1 uncultured Mucilaginibacter sp. | reverse complement strand
TTTTGAATTATAAATATTAATTTTTTTACCGTTTAATACGCTTTTATAATAATTGAAGTTAAATAGTACACGATTAAAAAAGATAATTTAAACACTGCATCATTTTTAACGTTGTTTTAAATACCCCGAAAGTTTTGTTCATGAAAAAGTATTGTTTCATCTTAAGTTTATTCCTGCTTTGGTTTACCCAGGCGGTTGGCCAGGGAAAATGGGAGTTAAAAAAAGATGAGGATGGAATTGCCGTTTATACCCGTAAACCGGCCAAAGGAAATTTAAAGGAATTACGCGTAGTTTGCGAACTGGAGGCAACCAAAACGCAACTGATAAATACCTTGCAAAATATAGGCGATTACAACAGTTGGGTTTATTCGAACAAAAAATCAGAAATTATTAAAACGGTAAACCCAATGAATATCATTTATTATTCACAATCGCGTTTGCCGTGGCCCATAAAAGACCGCGACCTGATTGTTCAACTTACCATTGCGCCATCACAGGATGTTTTAAATATACAGGCAAAAAGCCTCCCGGATTATCTGCCCAATGAGAAAGATTATGTTCGTGTGCCGTATTCGTTGGCAGTTTGGAAAGTAACCCAGAGCCCCGACAATAAATTAAAAGTTGATTATACTTTCAGTGTCGATCCCGGCGGTAGTATCCCATCATGGCTGGTAAATGCCACCATAACAGTAGGCCCTTATAATTCCTTTTACAAACTTCGCGAAATATTAAGAGCCCAGAAAAGTCCCGTGATCAATTAAGACACATTTCTATTTCATTTGGCCTAATTCGCTTTACAATATGCCATCATCGCTTTAAATACCTGTGCCCGGATGGCATTAACGTTGTAATATTCTTTGTTTTCGATGAGCCCCATTTGCTGGCGATTAATGAGTAAAATGATAGAAACACCTGTTGAAGGCACCACACAAATGCTTGTACCAGTGAAACCTGTGTGCCCGAAAGTTCCTTCAGGGCCGTTTTTCATAAATGAATTTTCGGGGTCCATCATCCAGCCAAGGCCATTGTTAAATTTATCTTTCGTTAAAAAGGTATTGATTGTGTATACCGAGATAAACTGAATATCACCGACTTTCCCTTTATTTTTCAGCATATCAACCAGCTTTTGTATATCATCCACGGTCGAAAATATCCCCGCCGCCCCGGCCACGCCTTTTTCGGCATACCATGCGTTGCCATCATTCACTTCTCCTTTTAAAATATAATGGCGCCATCCGTTCCACTGGTTATGTTTAATTTCTTTAAATTGATAACCCAGATCAGGGTCATACACCATCCTATGTTCATAAGGGTTGCCAAAAGACGTTGATGCTATTTTAAAATCTTTGTTCTTTTGAAGCGGGTTATACATGGTATGCGTCATCCCCAATGGCTTGAAAATATTTTGCTCCTCAAACTGATCAAGAGATTGGCCGGAAACTGTTTCCACAATTTCGCCAAGAATAGTAAAACCAAGGTCGCTGTATTTGCGCTGCGCACCAACCGGGAAAGCCAACGGCAGTTCGCCAATCAACTTAAAAGTTTCCTGCTCATTGCTGGCGCGATAATAAAGCGGGTACCATTCATAAAGCCCCGCGGTATGAGTTAACAGGTGGCGGATAGTAATTCCAGCCTTATCAGGCGTTGTAAATGCTTTAATATATTTTCCTACCGGATCATCTACCTTAATAACACCCTTGTCAACCAATAACATGATTGAAGTGGTGGTACCCACCACTTTTGTAAGCGAAGCAATGTCAAACATATGCTCCGCTGTCATCTTTTCAGGATCAGCCAGCAATTCGTGCCGGTAATTGAATTTCTGGGCAAAACCATAGGCATGTTTATAAATTACCGTATCTCCTCGCTTTATTTCGATTACCGCGCCGGGTATTTTACTTTCATCTACCTGGCCTTGCAAAATGCTATCAATTTTATGAACCAGGGCTGCCTGGGCATTGTCCACGCTTTTCAGTTGCGCATTTGCAACGCCTTCTGTCAACAAAAAAACAATTACCAAAACGCTCAGTTTATAAATGAATTTAGTGTCAACCATCTTATAGATTCCATTATTAGTTATTAATCAGCGGATTTGGGTTGATAACCCGTAACCGGCCCGACAGTTTTCCGCAGCAGCAGTTCATCGAACCCGGGTTTTATAAAATCTTTTAGCTCGCCTATCAGCTCAAAGCCAAAATTAGTATAAAGGTGAATAGCCCCTATGTTAAACGAACTAACACAGATAAAAATATTTGGCGAATAGGCTAAAATACGATCTTCGCAAAACTTAAGCAATTGCGTTCCATACCCCTTGCCCCGGTAATTATTATTTATAGCGACGGTTTGGATATAGCCCTTAAAAGTTCCCTGTGGCTGCATAATTACGAACCCTATTATTTCTGATTCATATTTCATGATGAAGACTTCCCTGAACGACCCGCCAAAGGCTTTTAAACAATCGTCATAACCAATACCCAATGTTACCCACGGATCAGTTCCCGCCATTATCCCCGCGCAAACGGCAAAGTCAACAGGATCGGTAGTAAGTTCAATATTGAATGGGTTATCATGCGGCGGCATAACTCTTCTTTTTTATCAGCACCAAAAATAAAATGGTCAGCACAGCATTTACCAGGATATTCATAAAACCAAAATCAAACTGAAATTCGCTGATAAAAAACACATTTAATCCCCAGGTAACCAGCGCGGCACCCACGCAGGCCAGCGGTACAAATTTTTCATTTAACTGGATCTTTGAGAACAGGCCTGTTAAATACAGGCCTAATATAGGCCCATATGTATAACCGGCAATTTTAAAAATAGTATTAATAATTGCGCCCTGGCTACTCCAAAAAGCCATCACGATTAAAAACATCACCACGTTAACGCCCAGTAATACCCGGTTTTTAATTTTCTTTCTTTGCTCAACCGGCTGATTTTCGATATCCATAAAATCATAACTGAAAGCCGTGGTCAGCGCGGCAATACAGGCATCAATGCTGGCAAAAGTAGATGCGATCACCCCGATGAAAAAGGCGATGGCGCCTACCTGCCCGAAATAATGAAGGGTTAAAAACGGGTACAGACCGTCGGTATTTACAATTTGTCCGTCGGCCCTAACGAGTTTGATGCCATGCCGTTCAACAAAAATATAAAGCAACACTCCCAGGCCCAAAAACAGCGTTTGCGCGCCTGCTATAAAAAAACTAAAGGCCAGCACGTTCCGTTTGGCGCCTTTTACATTATTGATGGTTAGTGTTTTTTGCATCATGCTTTGGTCGAGGCCTACCAAAGCGACAGTTATGAGCAACCCTGAAATAAATTGCTTAAAAAAGTTGGAGCCTGAATGCACATCCCATTCGAAAAGTTTTGCATATGGGTGATGAACAATGGTGCTCACCATACCGCCAACAGACAGGCCCAGTGAATTTTTGATGGTGATGATGGAGACGATCATCACCGTAATTAAAAACAGCGATTGCAGGGCGTCGGTCCACACAATGGTTTTGATACCCGATTTATTGGTGTATAGCCAGATGAGGATTAACACGATAATTATCGTCAAAAAATATGGGATGTGCAGGCTGTCGAAAAACGCATATTGCAGGATTTTAATAGATAACAACAAGCGTAGCGCAGCACCGAAACTTTGTGATACAAGGAAAAACAGCGACCCGGTTTTATAGGTAACATTGCCAAAGCGGATGTTTAAATAGGTATAAATAGAAACCAGCTTTAGCTTGTAATAAATAGGCGTAAGCATAAAAGCAATAAACAAATAGCCAACGATAGTGCCCAGTATAAATTGAAAATAAAACAGGTTATTATTGCCCACATTACCGGGGATAGAAACAAGAGAAACCGCCGAAATCCCTGAACCGATCATCCCGAAGGCTACTAAAAACCAGGGCGATGATTTATCGCCATCAAAAAAACTGTTCGCCTTATTATGCCGGGACGTCAGCCTGGAAATGACCATTAAAAGGGCAAAATAGGCGAGGATGATGAAGAAGATTAAGGAAGCACTCATTTATTCCTCCGTTTTTTTTAGGGCGGCAAGCTAAGGTAATAAAAACTGTTATGCTTTGTTATTTGATTGTGGAGGTATTTTATTGGAAGTACACCGATAGTGTATTTCCTCTTCATAAATTGTTAATTTGCGATAAGTATCAGCAATATGAAAAACAAATTAGATCCGTTTATAAACGAGAAAGGATTTGTAATCCTGGACGGTGCAATGGCAACCGAATTAGAATCAAGGGGCGCCGACCTTAATCATTCACTATGGTCGGCAAAGTTATTGACAGAAGCACCCGAATTGATCAAACAGGTGCATTATGATTATTTACTGGCAGGGGCCGATGTGATCACCACGGCCAGTTACCAGGCCAGCTTTGAAGGGTTTGCACAGCATGGTTATTCAACAGAACAGGCGATAAAACTAATACAGCTAAGTTCGGAGCTTGCATTTAACGCACTCGAAGAAGCGATGAAAGTAAATCCTCGCAGCGTAACACCGCTGGTAGCAGCGTCGGTTGGCCCTTATGGCGCTTCGTTAGCGGACGGTTCCGAATACCGGGGCAATTATGGCGTAAGTATCGAAGATCTGAAAACATTTCATCGCGGGCGCATGAAGGTACTGATTGAAACCGGGGTTGATATTTTGGCGTGCGAAACTATCCCCTGCCTGGATGAAGCCATCGCTTTAAAAGAAGTGCTGGCAGAATTTCCGGGCACGCAGGCATGGATCAGTTTTAGCTGTAAAGATGATACCCATGTCAGTAGCGGCGAGAATTTTTCCGATGCAGTAAAACTATTAGATCAAGCCGAACAGGTAATTGCTATCGGTATCAATTGTACCGCACCGCAGTATATCGAATCACTGATAAAAATCGGTAAAGCAAATACAGGCAAAGCTATTTTGGTTTATCCCAATAAAGGCGAAGTGTACGATGATGTCGATAAAGTATGGCTGCCCGCAACAACACATCATGCACATTTTATTGATGATGCAAAGGTTTGGTATGCGGCAGGATCAACCATTATTGGCGGTTGCTGCAGAACAACACCTGGCGACATTAGCCAGCTAAAACAGCTGAGTTGAGCTTGCTTAATTTAAGATCCTCTACAAAGTCATCAATTTGCGCTTTATCTATCCCCGGCATACAAATAATATGCGCCCAATCGGAGCCTGATGCCAGCTGCCATTTTTTGATGAGGGCTTTATCTGGCTTGGGAATATTTACCGTTAAAGCCGATGGGTTTCGCCAAACTGCAGGTTCAACCTCCCTTAAAACCTTTTCGGCGTAAGCAGCAACCTCCAGGCTTTTTTGAGTTCTCTTTCTTAATCCTTCTACACCCAGCTTTTTGATCATATACCATAAAAAAAGCGGGGTGTGCCCATTGCGGGAGCCGGAGATAGTGGTGTCCATTGTACCTATATAATCTATCGACCGCGCGATCCGGTCACGGTGATTCTTTTTGGCGATCACCATACCGCAGGGAATAGGCGAACCAAAAAACTTATGCCCGCTGATGGCAATACTGTCTGCGCCATCGGCAAAGTCAAAAGCCGGCCTTGGCTCAATAAAAGCAGCATAACTGCCCGACAAAGCACCATCTACATGAATATAGTGATGCTGGATAGCCAGTTTTTTAAAGATGGTTTTCATTTTCCCCACATCATCCCGGGCCTCGGTCATGGTGGTACCAATGTTTGCAAGGATGATCACAGGCATTTGCCGGTTGATACTGATGGTTTTCTCTAAATCATCATAATCGATCTCGCCGCTTTCCTGCGACCGGATGGTGATATTGGGCATATTGAGCAAATGCAGGTTCTTTTGAACGCTGTAATGCGTGGCTTCTGAATTATAGACGATAGCTTTGGGATAGAGTTCCCTTGCCAGGTAAAGGCCATACAGATTCCCCTCCGAGCCGCCATTAGTTACATAGCCCCACCAGTTATCTTCCTCAGCCCTGAAGAGTTCCGCGAAAAAACCGATCACCTCTTTTTCCTGCGCTCTCGATCCTACGGTATAAGTGGACGGTATAAACGGATCGCCTACATTATTTAATGGATATTTGATAAATGGAAGCAGTTCGCTGAAGTCAAAATCTTTGGCAACAGGGTAACCCATCGTCATCGCGGATTTTGCGCCGATTTCTGCCAGCAGTTGTTTTAAGATCTCACTGGTTCCATCAATCAATAATTCCTTTTCCATATTATAACTCTTTAATCTGGGCGATCAATTGCTGTAAAACATCTTTTGCGTCACCAAACAACATCGAGGTATTCGGCATAAAAAACAGCCCGTTTTCAATACCTGCGTAACCCGGCCGCATGCTTCGTTTGTTTACAATAACCATTTTTGCTTTCGTTACCTGTAATATCGGCATCCCGTATATCGGGCTCGACGGATCATTTTCTGCAGCAGGGTTAACCACATCATTTGCCCCGAGGATAAGCACCACATCTGTTGAACCAAACTGCTCATTTGCGGGTTCCAGTTCCAGCAGGTCATCATAGGACACGTCGGCTTCGGCCAGCAAAACATTCATATGCCCCGGCATACGACCGGCAACCGGGTGGATGGCATATTTAACCTCGACACCATTATTCTTTAACGCTTTCTCCAGTTCGTGGCAGGTATGTTGCGCCTGGGCAACGGCCAAACCAAAACCGGGTACGATGATCACTTTATGGGCATAGCCCATAACCATGGCGGCATCGGCAGCGCTAATTTCTTTATAGGTTCCCTGCGGGCCTTTATCACCGGCAACGGCTGTCGCGCCGCCGCCAAAGGAGCCGATCAAAACATTTTGTAATGAGCGGTTCATCGCCTTGCACATTAAAATAGTTAATATAGCGCCCGCTGACCCTACTAAAATACCGCCGGTAAGCATAACCGGGTTATTGTATAAAAACCCTCCGAAAGCAGTGGCGATACCGGTAAATGAATTTAACAGAGATATAACTACCGGCATATCGGCACCACCTATCGGAAGCACAAAAAACACTCCATAGCTGAGTGACAGGGCCAAAATAATATAAAACAGTGTTAGCGAAGACAAGCCAATACCAAAGTTTAAAAAACCGCCCAACACGACGATAACCGCCAGGATTGCGAGGTTAAAGATATGCTGCCCCGAAAAAGAATGATCTTTAACTTTACCGCTAAGTTTGCCATAAGCAACCATACTGCCCGAAAAAGAAATGCTGCCTATCATCATACCGGCAACAATAACCAGCAGGCGCAAAGGTTCGGGCTCACCGGTCATCCGGCCAAATTCAACAATCGAGATGAGCGCGGCGCATAAGCCCCCCATGCCGTTAAAAATACTCACCATTTCGGGCATGGCGGTCATTTTTACTTTACGGGCCGCCAACGTGCCAATGACGGTTCCGATAATTAATGCCCCGGCTATCCAGCCATAATTATGCAGGTGTTCGCCGTTTGACTGGTAAAAAAAGAGTGTTCCGAAAATGGCGATTGACATACCGGCAGCCGATACAAGGTTACCCTTGCGTGCCGTTGCCGGGTTGGATAACATCTTTAGCCCAAGGATAAACGATACGGAACCGATGAGATAGCAAATTGATAAAATATAAGTTTCCATATGAATTAGCCTTGTTTTTTTGAATTCCCTTTTCCTGTTTTAAACATTTCAAGCATCCTGTCGGTAACTACAAAGCCACCTACAACATTTAATGTACCCACTATCACTGCTAAAAAGCCTAATGTTAAGGCCAGGTAGTTATCGGTTGACGCTTCTCCCATAACGATGATGGCGCCGATAATGATCACCCCGTGAATAGCGTTCGCTCCGCTCATTAGCGGGGTATGCAATACCGAAGGAACCCGTGAAATAACTTCTATCCCTAAGAAAATGGAGAGTATAACGATATAAAATTGTTCAAGATTGTTGTGTATGAAGCTGAGTAACGTTTCCATGAATTTGATTTGCGTTGATGATTTTGGAAATAACTTTTCCGTTATTAGTGATACAGGTGCTGTTGATGATATCGTCCTCAAGGTTAAGGTCGATAGTGCCTTCTTTACTGATAAGCAGCTTCAGGAAGTTAAGCATATTGCGGCCGTACGCCCTGCTGGCATCCGAAGGCATGGTAGCCGCAAGGTTTGAGTTGCCGATGATGCTCACATTATGATGAACTACCGTTTCGTTATCTTTTGTAAGTTCGGAATTGCCGCCTGTTGCAGCGGCAAGGTCGATGATAACTGAACCGGCTTTCATGTTTTCAATCATTTCTGTGGTGATCAAAACGGGAGCCTTTTTGCCGAAGATCTGGGCGGTAGTAATTACCACGTCAGCCTTTTTTATGCTATCGGCAATTTTTTGTTTCTGTCTTTGTTGAAAATCCTCTGTCTGGGTAACTGCATAGCCACCGGCTTTTGAAGCATCGGCCGCGCCCTCTACCTCCACAAATTTTGCACCCAGGCTTAATACTTCTTCTTTGGCCGCGGCCCTGGTATCAAATACCTCAACCACCGCGCCTAACCTGCGGCAGGTGGCTACAGCTTGTAAGCCCGCCACACCCGCACCCAGAATTAATATTTTTACCGGCGGAATACTGCCCGCAGCAGTCATCATCATCGGGAAATAACGTGGATATAAAGATGCTGCCAATACTGCGGCTTTATATCCGGCAATGTTTGATTGCGAGCTTAATATATCCATGCTTTGCGCCCTGGTGGTGCGGGGCAGCATATCCAAACTAAATACGGTATTATTTTGCTGCAGCCACTCATCTACCAGTTCGGGATGGTAAATGGGCTGATAGAAGCCAATAAATACTTTGTTTTTTACTGATTGAGGGACATCTTTATAATGAATCCCCAGCACCATGGCAGCTCCGTCAAAAATATCAGCTCTTGATTTTATTTCAGCTCCGGATGCTTTGTAATCATCATCCAGGCAAAACGATTTTGACCCGGCCCCCTGTTCAACCCAAATCGTATGTCCGCTTTTTATTAATGCGGCAGCCTCAACGGCCAGCAGGGAAACCCTCGTTTCAAAGAACGGTTCCTTTAATATTCCTATTACCATAAAATTTATAAAAGTTAGGCTTATAATGGTGAAAATCCTGATAGATCAGCAATAATGTAAACTTAGCAATTTACCGGATTTGTCACACGCCTTTTTACCAAAATATTCTTATTGTTACATTAATTTCTTCATTCCAATACCTTAACCCACAGGCATAAATGCCTCTGCTTTCCAGGTGGCCATATCTTCGTAGGTTTTCCAGCGCAGGTTTACCTGTTCCTGTGCGATCCCCAGCAAATGTTCTGCTTCTTCAGGATGCGAAGCCCGCAGCGAAGTATACCGCAATTCATTCAAAGCATAATCCTTAAACGCCACGGTGGGCCGCGGGGAATCCAAAACAAAGGGATTCTTTCCTGCTTCGCGCAGTGCCGGGTTATACCTGATTAAAGGCCAGTAACCGCTATCTGTCGCCAGTTTTTGCTGATCGAGGCCTTTTTCCATGTTAATCCCGTGGGCAATGCAATGGCTGTAAGCCAATATCAGCGATGGCCCGTTGTAAGCTTCTGCCTCACGCATAGCCAGTAAAGTTTGCTGCGGGTTGGCACCCATAGCCACCTGCGCCACGTAGACATTGCCGTAAGATATTGCCTGCAGGGCAAGGTCTTTCTTACCCACCTTTTTACCTGATGATGCAAATTTGGCTGTTGCGGCGGTTGGTGTCGCTTTTGACATTTGCCCGCCGGTGTTGGAGTACACTTCCGTATCGAGCACCAAAACATTCACATTACGCCCGGTTGACAGCACATGGTCTAGACCGGACGAGCCTATATCATAGGCCCACCCATCTCCACCAATCAGCCATACGGTTCTGCGGACCAATTGATCCGCAACCGACAATAGCTTTTGCGAAAGAGGATTGTTCAAGGCCGATAACCTGGCTTTTAAAGCATCAACTCTTTTGCGTTGCTGTTTGATCTCCGATTCTAACTGTTGTGGGGCATGTAAGATCGCGTCTGCCAGCTCAACACCGATAAATGGCTTCATCTCTTCCACCAGCATTTTTGCCACCGCGAGTTGTTTATCGGTTGACACCCGCATCCCCAGGCCAAACTCTGCATTATCCTCAAATAAGGAATTTGACCATGCCGGCCCTTTATTGTCTTTATTTACAGTCCATGGTGTAGTTGGCAGGTTGCCACCGTAAATAGACGAACAGCCTGTAGCGTTGGCTACCAAAAGGCGGTCGCCAAATAACTGGGTGATCAGTTTGATATAAGGTGTTTCACCGCAACCAGCGCAAGCGCCTGAAAATTCAAACAGGGGTTCAAGGAATTGTGATCCCCTTACCGAAGAAAAATCGACGGCGGCCCTGTCGTTTACGGGAAGATCCTCAAAAAACCGGATATTTTCCCTTTCGGTAATGGCATCAGGTTTTACCCTGAGATTGATCGCTTTTTCGTCTTTGGTACCCGGAATAATTACGGGACAAACCTGGGCACATAAGTTACATCCGGTGCAGTCCTCAAAATAAACCTGTAAGGTATAACGCGTTTCCGGGAAACCACGTGCATTAATAGGTGCCGACTGAAATTGGATCGGTGCGGTTTCAATATAATCCTTATGGTAAAACTTGGAGCGGATAACACCATGCGGGCATACAAAACTGCAATTACCACATTGGATGCAGGCTTCGGGTTCCCAAACGGCTACTTCATCCGAAATATTCCGTTTTTCCCATTTGGTAGTGCCGCTTGGGTAAGTACCGTCGACAGGCATCATACTCACTGGCAAGGAATCACCATGACCAGCCAGAAGAACCGAAGTTACCTTTTGCACAAAATCAGGCGCTTCTGCCGGAACAATGGCCTCAATGGCTATCGTGCTGGTAGCATGGTCCGGAACTTTTACTTCGAATAAATTTTCCAGGCTATCATCAACTACTTTAAAGTTTTTCTTTATAACTGAATCTCCTTTGGATTTATATGATTTTTTGATTGATTTTTTGATTTGGGTGATAGCTTCATCAAAAGGAAGCACCCCTGACAACGCAAAGAAACAGGTTTGCATTACCGTATTGATGCGCTGACCAAGGCCAGAAGCATCGGCTACAGCATTAGCGTCAATCACATGGAATTTTATTTTCTTTTGGATGATCTGCTCCTGCATATCGCGGGGCAAAGCATCCCAAACTTCATCTTTATTATATGGGCTATTGAGCAGGAAAACAGCCCCTTCTTTTGCACGTTGCAGCAAATCTGTCTTACCTACAAAATTAAATTTATGACAGGCGATGAAGTCGGCGCGTTCAATCAAATATGGCGCGCGGATTGGGTCTTTCCCAAAACGCAGGTGCGAAACGGTTTGTGCACCAGATTTACGGGAATCATAAACAAAATACCCCTGGGCATTGAGACCGGTTTCTTCACCGATAATTTTTATGCTGTTTTTGTTGGCCCCTACGGTACCATCGGCGCCGAGGCCAAAGAATAAGGCGCAAACCCTGTCGGCGGGCTCTATGGTAAAGCTGGTGTCATAGGAAAGGCTGGTATGGGTAACATCATCATTTATGCCGATGGTGAAACCATTTTTGGGCGATGCCGCTTTTAGTTCGTCAAATATCGCTTTTACCATTGCCGGGGTAAATTCTTTGGAAGATAAGCCATACCTGCCGCCAACAATCTTTGGCATTTGGGGGATAAGGCCATTGCTAAAAGCATTATATAGGCCGGTGACAATATCCTGGTATAAGGGTTCGCCACCGGCCCCGGGTTCTTTGTTACGATCAAGTACGGCAATTTTATTTACCGAAGCAGGCAATGCTTTAAGTAAATGCGCCAATGCAAAAGGACGGAAAAGCCTGATCTGTATTACACCTATCTTCTCCCCTTCTGCCTGCAGCCTTTTCACAGTTTCGATAACCGTTTCGGCGCCGGAACCCATTATGGTAATGATTCTTTCAGCCTCCGGGTCGCCGGAGTAATCGAATGTTTTATAATGACGGCCTGTTAGTTTGCCGAATTTATCCATCTCATCCTGAACAATGCCGGGGGTTGCTGAATAATATGGATTTACTGTTTCGCGGCCCTGGAAATACACATCCGGGTTTTGAGCAGTACCCCGTATAAAAGGGTGATCAGGATTCAGGCTGCGCATCCGGTGTGCAAAGATCAAATCATCATCAATCATTTCGCTGATCTGGCTATCAGGTATCAGGCTGATCTTATTGATCTCGTGCGAGGTACGGAACCCGTCAAAAAAATGAATGAACGGGATCCTTGATTTTAAAGTAGCCGCCTGGCTTATCAAAGCCATATCATGTGCCTCCTGCACGGAGGCCGACCCAAGCATCGCAAAGCCTGTAGTACGGGCCGCCATCACATCTGCATGATCGCCAAAAATAGAAAGCGCCTGTGCCGCAAGTGACCTGGCAGCCACATGGAAAACCGTTGAGGTAAGCTCTCCGGCAATTTTATACATATTGGGCAGCATCAGCATTAATCCCTGCGAAGCGGTAAAGGTGGTGGTCAACGCCCCGGTTTGCAGCGCACCGTGCACCACACCGGCAGCGCCGCCTTCGCTTTGCATTTCAATTACTTCGGGCACATTGCCCCATATATTATTTACGCCGGCCGAACTCCATTCATCAGCAAATTCCGCCATCGTCGACGCCGGGGTAATGGGGTAAATGGCACAAACTTCGTTCACCCGGTAGGCTATGTGGGCTACTGCTTCATTGCCGTCGAGGGTTTTTACAACAGGTTGATTATCTGACATTTTTATTTCTTTTTAAAAGATTTGGATGTTAATACCCTTCTGCCATCTCAATCGCATGGCAGGGGCATTGCTCGTAACAGGTGGCACAGCCCGTGCATATATCATAGTTAAACTGGTAGCGCTTGCCTTTGCCCAATTTAATGATCGCACCTTCAGGGCATGAGCCGAAACAACCATCACACTCGAAACAATTTCCGCAGGACATGCATCTTTGTGCTTCGAACAGTGCTTCTTCCCGGGTTAGGCCGGCCTTTACTTCATCAAAGTTGCCCTCCCTCAGTTCGGCGGGTAGTTCGGCTTGTTCCTTTTGCGGGGCCTGGGTAGTGTACCAGCGGTGTAAACGTTCATAATTTACAACCTCATGCTTTGGCGCGGGTACATATTGTTCCTGTGTCAAAAAGCCATTGATATAGCGGGCCGCTTTTTTACCATGTCCTATGGCAATGGTTACACTCCGCTCTCCGGGGACCATATCGCCGCCGGCGAAAATGCCCTGGCTACCTGTCATCATATCCGGGCCAACTATTACTGTACCATCCGGCTTAAATGCTATCCCGGGCACATCGCGTAAAAAGCCGGTATCCGCGTCCTGGCCTAAGGCAAGGATCAGATTATCGGCTTCCAATGTTTCAAATTGCCCTGTAGGTACAGGTTTGCCATCCTCAATCTTCATGATCTCGACGGTGAACGTCTCCCCATCCATTTCCTTTATGGTACGCAGCCAGTTGATCTTTACGCCTTCATCTAAAGCTTCCTGCGCTTCAAAATCATGGGCCGACATGTTTTTGCGGTCGCGGCGGTAAATAATCATAGCTTCGGGCACACCCAGCCGCTTTGCGGTACGGGCAGCATCCATAGCAGTGTTTCCGCCCCCATATATGGCCACCCTGCGGCCGAGCTGCGGGGCATTGCCTTCTTCCACCTGTTTCAGGAACGATACGGCATCCAGTATTTTGCCGGCATCCCTGCCCGGAATATCAATTTTTCTTGAAAGCTGTGTTCCGATGGCGATAAACACGGCATCGAACTTTCCTTCTTCTTTTTCGCTTAAAACTTTATCAACTTTATGATTAAAAACCATCGAAACACCCATATCCTTTATGCGCTCCACTTCCTGTTCCAGCTCTTTACGGGGCAACCGGTATGCCGGTATGCCGAAGTGCATCATACCGCCGGACATAGGGCCCGCTTCGCGGATCTCGACATAATGCCCCAACCGCGTCAGGTGGTAAGCAGCGGATAAGCCACTGGGGCCGGCGCCTATAATTAGTACACGTTTACCTGTCGAGGCAGCAATCCCTTCAATTTTCCATTTGTTTTTAATGGCTTCATCACCTAAAAAACGCTCAACCGCATGGATACTTACTGTGCTGTCGATGTGGGCACGGTTGCATTGTTCTTCACAGGTATGATAACAAACCCTGCCGCAAACAGCGGGCATAGGGTTATCGGCCATTAATACCTGCCAGGCGGCTTCAAAGTTTCCGCCCTGGGCCAGTGACAACCAGGCCTGGATATTTTCGCCGGCCGGGCATATTTTATTACATGGAGGTAACAGGTCTGTATAAACAGGGTGCTGCTTTCTAACCGGACCAGTACCCTCTCCGTGGCTCCTGAGATTAGGAGGGAAAGTAATGTCATTCATAATATAAAATTATATAAAGCACAACCTGTTTTATGTGCACATCGTCATGAATAATAATGACATTGGTCACTTATCAAAGCACCTGGAGGAACTTGTTAAATTGGATGTAAAAAGACGATAATATCCCAGGGAAGGCTATCTAAATTGGTCAACTATGTGATTTAACTCAAATGGCCGGATGATCTGTATCATTTAACAACGAATTTGGTTTAGTATCTTAGCTTTTTATAAATAAAAATATGTGGTGGCAATACATGCTGGTTTTTTTGGGATCATTCTTATTTGATGTGGTACCCATACCTTTTCCGCCGGCTTTTACCATTATGGTTTTCCTCCAGATAGAATTTGGGCTGGATATATGGTTGGTTATCGTCATCGGCGTAATCGGTTCAATCCTGGGAAGATATATCCTCACCTTGTACATTCCTTTTCTGGCGGGAAGGATATTTAAAAAATCAAAAAACGACGACGTTCAGTTTTTGGGCGAAAAAATGAAGGAAAACGGATGGAAGGGCCAGATGGCTATACTTGCTTATACTTTACTCCCACTGCCTACCACTCCATTATTTTTGGCCAGCGGCATGGCCCGGATTAAAGGCATTTATATTATCCCCGCTTTTTTGGTTGGCAAATTTACAAGTGATGCCATCACCGTGCATTTGGGGAAATATGCCTCTGAAAATATCGGATCTATCATGCAGGGTGGCTTTTCATGGCAATCAATAACAAGCCTGGTGCTTGGGCTCTTTTTAGTGTGTGCAGTTTTATTTATTGACTGGCGCTCACTTATCCAAAGGAAAAAATTCACGCTAAATTTCAGGATATGGAAGCGAAAAGAAGTTATAAACGATATAAATAATACGGTTTAAACCTTTTAAAAACCGGGGAAATTATAAGTAAGCCTGAAACCCTGGATAAGTTTGGTAAACTTGCCAAACGCCAGGCCATAGTCCAGCCTTAACAATGTTCGTTTCACACCTACATAAACTTCCTGATATGCAGGCAGAGTTCCCTGGGCAAGATAAGAGCCTCCTATGATCTCTTCAAGGTGAAGTTTTTTAATCAGCGGAACACGGCTGAATAATATCCCGGTAAAGTTATGTTCAGCATGCGCTTCAAAAAAAGCTTTATCGGTGCTATAGGTATAGTAATTTAAAAAATGAAAACCACTGGATGAGGCATCATAAAAAAAACTTTGCCCACCGTGAAAATGGTAATAATCCGGGTAATAAAGGTTCCGGGTGTTTAAAAATTTACCGGCGGAAAATGAAAATGCGCTGTACCCGTAAATCCCCATTTTTAAACCATTCAAAAAGAAGTCGGCCGAAACCATATCATAATCCACTACTGAGCCGAACGCAGGTATGCCTTTACGGTAATTTAGCCTCAAAATAGGATATTTGGCTGCTAAAATAAATTTACCTTCGGGTGTTATGGCATATTGCTGATTAAATGTGAATGTGACCGATCCACGAAACGTGAAAGCACGATAATGCGGAAACAAAGGTATTTTTGAATTGGGATCAATCGGGTTATTTGACGTGATATCTACACTGTCCCTGTTAAAAGTATGCGAGGTGGTATTGAATAATGAATTTCTGTTGGCGTATTCGAACTCTCCGTTCAGTAAAACGCCATTTGCGATTTCTCCGCTTGTTCCGGCCATCACGAACCTCGACTGGTAAAGTTTGAGATAGTTGTTACCAAAATACAGGGTACTTAAAGAGTTTAAGAACAAGCTTAATGACCCGGTATTATTGAGGTCGAGAAAATCGGAGCCGGCATGAATGTAAACAGTTGCCTTCCGGAAGGAGTTGTATACGTAATTGGCGAGCACATTTGCATTTAACTGGTGATCGGAGAATCCATATCTGACATCAGGTATAATAGAAAGGTTTTGTTGCCTTGCGTATATGTGGGTATATTTAACTTTAAAATCAGCACCCCAGCCTTCTACGGTGTTATAAAAAAAGGTATTAAAAGGCGATGGAATTGAAATTGATGTACTGTTATTGTCATTACTGATGGTATACCCCCAAAGCAAATAAGGTAATAGCCTGAAGTGGTTGTTTTCGCGCTTAAGGGAATCGGTTAAACCGGTATTTGGTTGGAAACTTGCAGCAGGTTTGCCCAGAGTATAGAGCTTTTCTTCACCCTGTGTAAGTATGAGCGGCCTGTTTTGCTCCCAAAACCTGTTATCCTTCCGATAATCTTTAACTGGGTAATGAAACTTCGCCACATTGGTTTCATTCTTTAGCGTATCCGGATGAATATCCTGGTATACATGCAGTAATTGGCCCGAATATTTAAAACCTAAAAAATTACCATAATAATTAAACTGTATGGCCTGGGTTAGCCAATTGCCACCGGCCACCGGGACATATTGCTGACGAATACTAACAGAATCAATAAAGTCGATATGTGCATCAAGCGACAAACGCAAATCGGCGGCATATAGCAACCATTCTTTATCAACAATATAAATTGTACCACTAAAAAGATGCTCATTTTTTCTGACAGGTGATACGCTGACCTTGTCGATCAAATAGCTATGGTCAGCAAACTGCGCTATTAATTTGTACCGGTAGTATTTTACGGCCCGTGCTGATAATGGCGAAATGAAGGCATGCTCATTAAATCGGTTCAGATATAAATTATTTTGATAAAAGTCAATGTGCAACTCAGGCACCTTATTGAAATTGAAAATATCCCGGCTATTTTTAGTAATGATACCCGCGGTTATTTGCGAGCCATCATAATTTTTTGACTGTGTTTTAAAAGATGCCAACGATTCCGAAAAGTTAATAATACCCTTTCTGTCGGGGCTCATGTGCATTTGGTACGCCACTATATTTTTTATTAATTTTTTGGGCACAGCGTTTAGCCGCTGCAGTTCACGCGAATAAAGTGTACCTGAATAAGCATCAGGTTTACCAGGGATATTTTGCCTCGCTATTACCCGGCTGATAATAGAATCTGCATTGCCGGCCGAAGGGTTGGTGCCTGCTACCCGCGATAACTGGATATCAAGCTTAGCCTGGCTGCCTTCAATATTTATTGTTCTGACTAAAGGTAAAAAACCGGGCGAGCGAAAATCAACTGTATAAACACCGGGACCTAAATTGAGGTAGTAAACACCGTCTTCATTTGTAAAAGTGCCCTTGTGGATACTATCTACCCAAACTGAAACAAAGGTGATATGATTCCCCTTATCATCAGAAATGATTCCGCTAAGCCCGGCACTTTGCGCTGAAACTTGTAAGGAAAGAATAACAACCAGTACAGAAATCCAGGCAATTCGCATGAGTTATTTGTTAATGGGTTAAACTGCATCTGCAACCAGGATAATAAAAAACCGGCAAAATAAAAACAGCATCGTTTTTCAATACAAAGTACCTTTAATATCGATTGTTTTTATATGACAGCGGGCAGCGATAAAACTGATACCCATCATAAATAAAACGCAAAAGGGTGTCTATTGGTTTTAAATCTTTTCTGTTTCCCGGAAGCCCGCCCGAAGTACCTATCAATTTGAAAATAAAAAAAGCCTTTGATCTTCCGACCAAAGGCTCCTTCAATTTATAGTTTAACTTAGTTATACATTTTTGCGTAATACTCATCCACCATACGGCCCGAATCGAATTCAGGCACAATATCAGTCGCCGCTTTTCTTATAATTGCATGCCATTTCTTTTTATCTTCATAGTACATTGGCAACACTACATTTTCAAGCGTATCCATCAGGTTTTGAGCCTCAATATGATTAGTTTCATCGTGCCAAAGGCCTTGTATAGCCGGTTGTATCACAAAACTATTTACCTGGTCAACGGCAAATTCAGGCACCCACCCGTCGGGTAATGAAAGATTGATACTACCGTTAAATGCTGCAGTCATTCCGCTGGTTCCGGAAGCTTCGCGGTACATGCTTGGGTTGTTCAGCCAAACGTCCGCCCCCTTTTTTACAAGTGCCGACAGGCCAAGTTCGTACCCCGTAAGCACCGCGCAATTAGCCAACGGTTTTGCCCTGCGGATGATCTGGTTAAACTGTTCTATCGCCCCAAAATCTTCGGGATATGGTTTACCCGCCCAGATCACCTGTACCGGGTGTTTACTGTTAAAAATCATTTTGATGAACCTGTCCCAATCGCGCATCATCAGATCGGCACGTTTGTAACCGGCAAAACGCCTCGCCCAAACAATAGTGAGCACATTTTCATCAAATATTTTTCCGCATTGGTCAGCCACCACTTTAAAAAGATCTTTTTTCATTTCTTTTTTACGGGCTGCAATGGTGGCATCGGAATTTCCGGCCAACGCTTTTTCCAGCTTTTCGTCTTTCCAGTAGGTTTTATTCTGTGCGTTGGTAATCGCTATGATATCACAGATGCCTTTGTTATCCTTCCACATATCCCGGGCCACTTCTGCATGCATTTTGGATACGCCGTTGGCTTTATGTGCAAATTTTAAAGCAGCTACGGTGTAGTTAAGGAAATCGCCATCCAGACCCAGGATGTATTTTACCTCATGTGATTGCAGGTGATAAAAAAACGACATCTCCTTTAGCAAGTCATAACGGTGCGATTCATTGCCGGCAGCTTCGGGCGTGTGTGTCGTAAATACCACTCTCTTTTTAACCTCATCCAAATTTTGAAACTTTGAATAAAGGTAAAAATTGAGGGGTAACGAATGCCCCTCGTTCATATGATAAATATCCCGTTCTAACCCGAGTATATCCATCAACATGGCGCCGCCAATACCTAATATAATAGACTGGGCTATCCGGGTTGCTTCGTTTGAATCATAAAGACGGTAAGTAATGGAACGCGAGGCTTCATCATTTTCGTTCAGGTTGGTCGTCAGCAAAAATAACGGTGCTGAACCAAATGTTTCAGGCTTTAACAGGTAGGCCTTTACGTGTACAGGCGAATCATGTACTGGCACGGTGAACATGATTCCGGTATCTTGTAAAAAAGCATATTGCTTTTCAACATACATCGGTTTCATATCAGCGTTCATGTCGCGAAACTGGTCGTAATAACCATATTTCCATAACATGCCTATGCCAACGGTATTTTGTTTCAGTTCGTAAGCACTCCGTAAATGCGAACCGGCTAAAAAGCCTAAACCGCCACTATAGATCTTTAGCGCCTGGTCGATGGCAAACTCCATAGAGAAGTAAGCAACTGCTTTATTATATTTGGGGTCGGGTGTGTACCCGAAAATTTCTTCTTTTGATACCATGATAAATAGCGTTTTTTAAAGCGGCAATATTAAGCTATATAAGCGGGAATTAAAACCCAATGCTTTTAAAATTTAAATTATACATCATGCAAATAATTAAAAATCAACTGATTAGTTTGGATATCCCTGTTTATTATATAAAAAAACCAGCGTATAATACGCTGGTTTCACAAAGAGTATAAGTTCCATTATTATCAGATACTGAACCAACCGCGTCCGGTTTACGCCGGATTCAACCGGTTAAAAGCAGCCTGTATTTCCTGATGTGTGCCATTGGCCATTGCTGCACTGAAGCCGAAGGTAATTTCGGTTTTTCCTTCCTTTAACTGCTCAAAAACGGAATCGATAAAATCGCTTACCGGGGGTTGTGTATCATGAAGGCCTTTGCCACCAAGATCAGTATTCAAAGCAGGCGGGATCAATTCGATCACCTCTATATTTTTTACTTTAAGTAAATAGCGCGATGACAGTGTAAATGAATGAAAGAATGCTTTGGTAGCACAATATACCGGCACTTTGGCAAACTGAACAAAAGCCAGGCCCGAGCTCACATTGATGATCGTGTTCAAAGATGGCAAATTGCTGAAAAGGCCTGTCAGGTGAACCGGAGCTTCGATATTTGTGGTGATCTCATCTTTAGCGCGCTGAAAAAAATCATCATCGCTGATGTTCATCCATTGTTGTATGCCCGCGTTGTTAACCAGCACATTCAAATCAGGATGATTTTCGGCTACCCAGTTGTATAATTCAACGCGTTCCGCTTCAATACCTAAATCGCATACTTTAGTAATCACTGATGGGTATTTTTCTGTAACTTCTTTTAAAACCGATTCGCGCCTGCCACATATAATTACGGTGTTATTTTGCTGTATAAATCTTTCAGTAAGCCCCAGGCCAATGCCGCTTGCACCCCCGGTGATCAGTATTTTATTGTTTGATAGTTTCATTTTATTTGATTTTTTATGATACAAAGGTGCAGCAAAAACCAGGCGGGGTGGTTGCAAATATCAATCTGTTGTTTGCAAAATTCAAATAATGGCGAAGCGTGAAAATTGCAGAATACAGGTTTCCTACCAGTAGGTCTTTCGCCAGTCCGCTTGTTCTGCCGGGGTTAAAAATGTCCAGGCCACTATGCGGCTTGTTTTTTGCCCATGCATCATGCTGATGGTTTTTACATCCAACGCGTTTACTGCTTTGAGTGCTTTATAAATAACGGGGAGCGTATCTTTTTTGGAAACCAGGGTCGAGAACCACAAACACTGTTGTGCCACCAGAGCGCTTTGCTCCACCATGCGGCGTATAAATCCGGCTTCGCCGCCATAACACCATAGCTCGGTCTTCTGTCCGCCGAAATTTAAGGCCGCGTTTTGTTTAGCAATCCCCAATTTTTTCCATTTGGTAGCTGCAGACAGCTGTGCTTCCTGCAAGGAAGCATGGAAAGGCGGGTTACAAATAGTGATGTCAAAACCTTCGCCATCTTTTATAATTCCTTTAAAAATATTGGCTTTATTGGTTTGAAGCCGGAAAATGATCTTATCCTTAAGCCCCTCGTTTGCTGCCAGGATCTCTTTGGCCGCCCTGATGGCCGCCGGATCAATATCTGTGCCCACAAACCGCCAGCCATATACACTGGCGCCAATTAAAGGATAAACGCAGTTTGCACCGACGCCAATATCCAGCACATTTATTTTTTTACCCCTGGGAATTTCGCCATTATTTATATCTGCTAATAGGTCAGCGGCGTAGTGGAGATAATCAGCCCTGCCCGGTATTGGCGGGCAAAGATAACCTGCCGGGATATCCCATTTATTAACTCCGTAAAACTGTTTTAACAATGCCTTATTGAGCACTTTCACTGCATCCGGGTCGCTAAAATTGATGGATTCCGCATCAAACTGGTTCAGCTTAACAAAGCGGCGCAGTTCGGGCGTACCTTTCATCAGCTGCTTAAAATCATACCCTAGCCGGTGCGAATTGCGCGGGTGCAGGTTTTCTTTTTCGGCGGGAATTGGTAGTTGATCTGCTGGCATTATTGATATAAGGAAGCGGAAAATACTCCTGATACAAAGCTACATAAAACGAACCGGTAAAACAGAATGGGTTGTCTGCGCAACTTCACTTTTATGCGGGGCACAAACCTGAGCCATTATTTACCATTTAAGAATTAAAAAACCCGATTTTCGTTTAACTATACCTGCTGCCTTATATTCAAATTCATAAAAATAAGTGCCGGACATTTGCCTGGTACCATTTTTATTCGAATGCCCGTCAAAAATCCCGGCCGAGTTATTATAACCATACTTTTCAAAAATCACCTCGCCGTTTTTGTTCATGATCCTTAGTCTATTGTCAGGATAGGCCCCAATTCCGTCAATCATCAAAAAATCATTGACGCCGTCTCCATTGGGTGATATAGCCTGGTGAACACTAACCAAATCTGGGAGCAGCAGTCCTTCGGTCGGTGTTGCAACGCTTACAGACACGTAAACACTATTTGCAGAAGGCATAGCCCTGGTAATAATTAATGTGTATGTTTTGGATGTTGTCCCATTTTGCGCGGTTGTTTTTATTAATATAGTATCTGTTCCGACCGGTAAAGAAATAGGAACCGATGCCATACCTGATTTTGCAAACAGGTTGTTTACCGTTATGGTCGCATTCGTGTCCGCTGCTGAAGGCGTCAAAGTTATTGCCGTAACTGCATTAGCTATATTAGCGGTATAGCCCATTGTTGTGGCTGCAAAAACCGGCGACAATGCCCCCGAACTTAACAATAACGAAATAAGGTTTGCATTTGAGCTTTTTGCACGATTGACAGTTACCGCATAGGTTTTCGTGGAAATCCTATCCTGTGCAAGGGTAACTATATTAATAGTATTGGCGCCGGCATTTAATGGAACTGCCGACGATAACATACCTGACTTCACCTGCATATTGTTTACCATTACAGTTGCATTGGAGTCGCTTAATGTTGGTGTAAAAGCAATTGAATTAACACTATTAGCTACATTGGCAACGTAACTGGTCTTTGTTGTTGCAAAAACCGGCGCGAGTGTGCCAACACTTAATGCCAGGCCAGCGAGACCCGCATTAGTAGCGGCGGCCGTCCGTGTTATCACTACTGCATAGGTTTTTGTTGTTATCCCGTCCTGCGCCATTACGGTGGTTGTAATCGTATTTGTACCGACGGACAATCCAATTCCCGATGACGCCGTGCCCGATAGCACCGCAGCACCATTAACCGTTATTGTTGCCGTAGCGTCGCTGGCTGTTGGCGCCAACGTTAATGAACCTACTGTATAGGGCACTGTTGCCGTATAAGCCACCCTCCCCGGCGCAAAAACCGGCGTTAACGTACCGTTGCTTATTGCCAGGCCGGAAAGGCCCGCATTTGTGGACGGTGCAGCTCGCGTTATCACTACGGCATACGTTTTTGTGGTTACCCCGTCCTGTGCAGTTACCGTGGTTGTAACTGTATTATGGCCAACAGATAATATAATATCCGAAGATGGCATACCAGACTGTACCGGGGAACCATTGACTGATACCGTTGCTGTAGCATTACTAACTGTTGGCGTTATTTTTAATGAGCCGATTGCATATGCCACCACTGCCGTGTAGGAAAAACTCCCGGCAGCAAACACCGGCGTTAAGGTGCCGTTGCTTATTGATAAGCCGGCAA
>NZ_CAIWNH010000269.1 GCF_903913935.1 uncultured Mucilaginibacter sp. | reverse complement strand
ATAACCACCTGAACCACCTGAACATGGATGAATACACCTGGAACACCGATACGGTAATAATTTCGGCAATTGCGCCTTTTTGGTATGAAAACTCCAACAAGTACGGATACATCCTCACCATAAACGTTGAAAACCTTTTGAAATGAACGACGTAAAGACGCGATGCATCGCGTCTTTACGATTTCTGTTAAAATCAAACCTTGCCTGTTTCTGCCAAATAATCAACAACTTATCGCCAAAACCTCAATTGCAAACCCCAACACCAACAACAACATATTTTTTTGCAAAAAGTATAAAATTCCCACAAAAACTTCTTACATTTGCAGCCCCGTAATAGCGGGTAATTTATTAAAAATCAAAGTATAACAATGCAACAGTACGAAATCGTGATCGTTCTAACCCCGTTGTTATCAGTTGATGCTGCTGCCGAAGGCATTGCCAAGTTCAGCAAAATCCTTACTGATAACGGAGCCGAAATTGTCCAGGAGGATAATTGGGGTTTGAGAAAACTTGCGTACCCTATCCAAAAAAAGACGACAGGGTACTATCACTTAACTGAATTCAGGGCTCCGGGTGATTTAATTAACAAACTGGAGATCGAATTAAGGCGCGACGAGCGTGTTTTGCGTTTCCTCACTATCGCTTTGGACAAACATGCCATCGCTTACAATGAGAAAAAACGCAGCGGCGCTTTCAACCAAAAGAAATCAGTTAAAACAGAGGAGGCTGCAAACTAATGGCAAACGAACAAATTAAATACGTTACCGCTCCCAAAGTGGAGGATACACGTAAAAAATACTGCCGTTTTAAAAAGAACGGAATCAAGTATATTGACTACAAAGACGCTAACTTTTTATTAAAGTTTGTTAACGATCAAGGTAAAGTATTACCACGCCGTTTAACTGGTACTTCGTTAAAGTTTCAGCGTAAAGTGGCCCAGGCTGTAAAGCGTGCACGCCACATCGGTTTATTACCTTACGTTACAGATTCACTTAAATAATCAGGAGGTAAAAAAATGGAAGTTATTTTAAAACAAGACGTAAAACACCTCGGTGATAAAGACGATGTAGTAAAAGTAAAGCCAGGTTATGGCCGTAACTACCTTATCCCTAAGGGTTATGCTATACAGGCTACTGAATCTGCACGTAAAGTTTTAGCTGAAAATCTTAAACAGGCTCAGTTTAAACAAGAAAAGATTCGCAAGGATGCTGATGCTATTGCTACACGTTTAGAAGGTGTGAAATTAACCATCGGCGCCAAAGCAGGCGAAACCGGCAAAATATTCGGTGCCATCAACACTATTCAAATTGCTGACGCTTTGAAAAAAGAAGGCTTTGAGGTTGACCGCCGCCGTATCACTTTTGACCAGGAGCCAAAATTTGTTGGTGAATATATTGCCAACGTTAACCTGCATAAAGAAGTAAAAGTTCAGGTACCTTTTGAAGTGGTAGCTGAATAATTTGATTTCGCCTGCCTGCCGAAGGCAGGGATTTCGGAATTAGAGATTAGGATATTTAAAGGTGTTTTGCAATGCAAAACACCTTTTTACTTTTGGTAAAATAAATTCAATATTTCCGTCCTTTGGAATAAAAAACAATTCCGAAATCGAAATTCCGAAATCCGAAATTCATCGCTACGTAAATATTCTGGTACGTTTTGCAGCAACTTGCGCTATTCTGGATAAATTCATCTACTTTTCATAAAAATATTCCATCTTCATCAGCATGAAAAAATTCTCACTAATAGTAGCAATTTTATTTGGCGCTGTTTATTGCGCCTCTGCCCAATATTATAATAATGCACCTACTGCTAAATTTGGCATCGGCGTAAGTTCGGGATTTGCTACGGGCGCTGCCTCAGGTGTATTTCCTGAAGCAGGTGGCATATCCCTGAACCTGGAACTGCCCATTGATAAATCACCTTTAAGCTTTTTGGTAAGCACCGGTTATACTTTCTATGTATCAGGCGGCGGTTATTCTTTTGATTATTATGGCTACGGATATGGTGCATCAACTTATGTGAGCGGCGATGTAGCCTCGTTTATACCCGTTGAAGCCGGCCTTAAATTGCGGTTTGCGCACAGGCTTTTTGTTGAAGGCCTTGCCGGTGTATCATTCAATGTTAATGCCTACCCTTCGGATTATACTGGCAAAGCTACTGCACTCATTTACTCACCCGGACTGGGATATAGTTTCCCTATGGACTATAACGGCAGATCAAATTTGGATTTAAGCCTGAACTATGAAAACCGGCAGGAGCCCGGAGGCGGTTACAGCCAGGTGGCTTTAAAGGCGATATGGAACTTTAAGTTATAATTGGCTAAAATATAACCGGCATGGCAAATAAATTGCTGTGCCGGTTTTTTTCATTGATCAAAGGCCGTGGTTTTTTGTATTTTTAACCGATGAAAACTTCCAGAGCTAAAGCTGCTCCAAATAGAAAATCAGGCGTCTCCAATTCAAAAGGGATCTTCAAAGGCGGAATCTTCAGGCTTATTTTTCGGATACTGAAATTGGTGATCATCGTTTTTGTGGTAGGCAGCGTTTTTTTTGTGGTGCTGTTCCGTTTTGTTAACCCGCCTGTTACCTATTTGATGATTGAACGGGGTTTTGAGCGCAAAAGTGCCGGTAAAGAATGGAAGATAGACAAGAAATGGATCAACTTTGATGAAATTGCGGACCCCATGAAACGCGCCGCCGTAGCCGCGGAAGATCAAAAGTTCCTGGATCATTTTGGTTTCGACTTTAAAGCCATGGAAGCGGCTATTGATAAAAACGCGCATAGCCATAAATTGCAGGGTGGCAGCACCATCTCACAGCAAACAGCCAAAAATATTTTCCTTTGGCAGGGCCGCTCCTATTTACGCAAAGGGCTGGAAGCCTGGTTTACTATATTAATTGAAACGTTCTGGAGCAAAAAGCGCATTATGGAAGTCTATTTAAATGAAATAGAAATGGGCGACGGCATTTACGGCGTTGAAGCCGCTTCGCAGGCCTATTTCCATAAATCCGCCCACGACCTTACCAATTACCAGGCAGCGGCCATTGCCTCCATTTGGCCCGACCCGCTCAAATGGTCGCCCACCAACCCAGATGACCACTTGCGGCACCGGCAATATTTGATCAGGAAGAATATGCGAAGATTGGGGCCGCTGGATTTTTAGCCCCCCGGCCCCCTAAAGGGGGAGTTTAATATCTGATATTCTGACCATTTCCTTTTGTTCCCCCTTTAGGGGGCTAGGGGCCTATTTATATTTCCAATTCCTTGTCTTCCCCTATCCATTCCACGGCTGTTTCCATCCGTTTCAGGCGGGTAGCTTCGGTTTTGGCATCTACAATCCACTCCAGGTATTCGCGTTTGGCTGATGGGCTGAAATCATAATAAACTTCCAGCGCTTTTGGGTTGGCACCTAACAGCTCGGCAAAATCAGCGGGCATTTCAATCGGGGCTTTTGGCGCCGTTTCTTTTTTAACCGCGGGCTTTTTATTGCCGGCCTCGTTTAACAACATAGCCTGTTTTATAAAATCCACCAAAATTTCGTCAGCTGGCAGGTCGCTTAATCTGGTGATCTTTCCAAAACTACCAGCCGTGCCGTCTTCCTCCTTTATAAATTTACACGGATCGTCCAATTGCTTTTGCTTCCAGAAGCCAAAGCCCATATGCTCCTTAAAAGCAGCCATCTGGCAAACTGAACCCTTATAATCAAAAAACGGAAAACCCCATTTCATGGTTTCGGTTAGCAAGGGCGAGGTTTCATGCACCAGCTTCCTTAACTAGGCTAATATCGGTTTTGCAAAGGGTGCGGCTTTTTCATTATAAGCGTCTACCCTGCTATCATATTGTTCCGTAGCTTAAAGATAATTACCAAAAATTAATTCAGCAAATCTATAAGGGCGGGGTGATGCTTAGTTAAAAACTGAGTGAACTTAAATTCAGCGAAATTATGTTGATAAAAAGGATCTTCGGTGATGATCTGTTCCAGTTCTTCAGCAGACCCAGCAACTGAAATGATGATACCGCCTGTCCGGGGAATTTTGGCTCCGGAAGCTACAAAGAGTCCCAAATTGTAATATTTATCCAAATATTGCCGATGCGCAACAATGTATTCGGCCAACTGTTCAAGAGGGACTAAATAGTTTAAATCAATGATGAACATATCATATTTGTTATTAAACCACCAAATTCCCAAACAGTAGCATATGCCAACTGTCCTTAAACGGCACTTCCCATTTGCTTTGCAGTTGGGTTAGGTCTTGTGCCATCTTGTTGAACACATTAAAAAGCTGTCAAATAAGGTTTTCTACTAACTTCAGCAGAAGTTGTTTATTTATACTGCTCTCCTCACTTTTATCGTAAAGCGTTATAAAGTTAATGTCGATGCTATCGCTTGTTTGACTTACAAGATAAGTTATTACCCGATAACCTCCACTTTTCCCTTTATTTTTGCTTTTTATCGCAAGCCTCACCTTATAAATCCCAGCCCCCAAGTCATCCCCTTGTTTGGGATTGTCGATTAAACTTTTTTCCAAAATTGCCAAATCGGCTTTTAAAGAAGCATGTTTCTTTTTCAGAATTTTTGCTTTTCGAACAAATAAAGAAGAATATCGTATCTTATTCCCCATTTAAATGTCTTCAAGAGTTAAGGACGGGATTTTACCTTCCCGCATTAGCTTAACTTCTTTAATTGCCTCCACGATTTCCAAAGTAAGGTCATTTTCTTTTGGTAATGGTATAACTTTTGCCTTAAATTTTTTTAAAATAGTTAACACCACTTCGGCATCGCTATCTTTAACCTGTACAGTGAATGTTGTCATATACAAATCTAATTATAATCATACACTTATCAAATCCCTGAATAACTGGATATGCCAGCTATCCTTAAAAGGCACTTCCCATTTGGCTTGCAGCTCGCTTAAGTTTTGTACCATGTTGTTAAACACAATGGTTTCGGTATTGATGCTGCCTTGTTTGATCAGGTCTTCAAAAACATGGCGCGGCGCCGAAAGCACTTCACTGCCTTCGCGGTAAGCCAGGTTAAACCGATCGAGCAGGTTGATGTTGAATTGTTGTTGCATATCCTTAATAAAACGGACAGATTTATCAATAGAACAACCACTAGCGCCTGCCTGGCTCTCGTCAACGGTTAAAATTAAAAAGCGGTTGTACCTTACTTCTCCCTTTGCTTTTAGCTGGTTATTGTGCGCTGTCCAGCTGGTGGCAAAGCTGTCGAGTTCGTTTTGTATCAGCTGTACTTCCCTGTCCGATAGCTCCCTGTCGGCCTGGTAAACCCAAACCCTTGAATTTTCTGAAAATTGCATGCACAAAGCTATGCATTTTATTAATTAAGGGATTAACTTTGTTGTCATGTTAATATCAGATACCCAATATCCACGTTATTAACAGGATAAGCCAATTTTTACTATGGATATTAAAAAAGTACTTATAACCACCGCATTTATTATTGCTTTATCAACCAGTTATGGGTTTAAATATCATTTTGATGAACAGGACTGGCTCACTTATACCAACCGCTGTCTTGCACAATCCTACGACGCATCAGGCGACAGTAAACTGAAAAAAGTGGAGTTTTTTTTAACACCTGATTCTTTTATCCGCCTGCGCAAAACCTATGCAAAGGGCAAACAGGAATATTACTCCTTTAACTTACACCAAATGAATGATTTTGATTACCTGGGCAACAGCACTACAGGTATTTTGGAATTTAAAACCCATGCGGATGACATCATTGTACAGACCTATAACGACCGCCATGGCGATGTGGATTCCATGACCACTGTATTGGACATCCCTGTGAAGAACATGGAACCTGAACGTTTGGACAGCCTGCACGAAGCTTTAAATTATTTTAAAGCGAAACGGCTATAATCCTGCTAATATGAATTTTAAGAAAGAAAACGGAAATTTAATATTGAATAATGAATCTTGAATGTCAAATTTCGAAGTTTTAACTTCAATATTCGGCGTTCGACATTTGGTGTTCGTTATTACCTATTGGCTTAAAGTCCGTTCGCTCTCACGGTAATCTCCGCAATATCCAGCACCTGTATTTCCTGTTCTTTATTCTCATTTTTCACCCCGTCGCTTAACATCGTCATACAGAAGGGACAGGCAGCAGCAACCACGCTGGCTTTTGATTCCAGCACGTCGGACATCCGTTCAATATTGATATCTTTCTTGCCTTTTTCGGGTTCCTTAAACATTTGTGCACCGCCGGCGCCGCAGCATAAACCGTTGGATTTGCAGCGTTTCATCTCTACCAACTCCGCATCCAAAACTTCAAGGGCTGCACGTGGTGCCTCATAAACATTGTTGCCACGGCCCAAATAGCAGGGATCATGATAGGTAATCTTTTTGCCTTTAAAGCTTTCGCCGCCTTCGGCTTTTAACTTGCCTTCGTCTATCAGCTGCTGTATCAATTGCGAATGGTGAATCACTTCGTAATTGCCGCCCAGTCCGGGATATTCGTTTTTTATGGTATTAAAGCAATGCGGGCAGCCGGTCACTATTTTTTTGATCTCATACGCATCCAGTACCTGGATATTGGCCATCGCCTGCATCTGGAACAGGAATTCGTTACCTGCCCGTTTGGCCGGGTCGCCGGTGCAGCTTTCTTCGGTACCCAGCACGGCAAAACTGATGCCCACATGATTCAGGATTTTGCAGATATCGCGCGTAATTTTTTGTGCACGCTCATCAAAACTGCCGGCACAGCCCACCCAAAACAAGATCTCGGGCTTTTTGCCTTCGGCAGCCATTGCGGCCATGGTGGGGACTTTTATTTCATTCATAAATTTATCATTGCTGTCATTGAGTCATCAGGTCATTAAGTCATTGTAGCGCAGGCGAAAAAATGACTTAGTGACCCAATGACATAATGACTATTCTTTCCAGTTCAACCTATCCGCGCTGCTATACTTCCAGGGCGCTCCATTATTTTCAACGTTGCTGAACATATTGTTTAAACTTGCAGGCGCCTGCGACTCTTCCATTACTACATAGCGGCGCATTTCGGTAATAATCTCAAGCGGGTTAATATTTACCGGGCAGGCATCTGTACAGGCATTACAGGTAGTACAGGCCCATCATTCCTCGCGGGTGATATAATCGTCCAACAGCGACTTACTATCCGTAAAATCTTTGCCTTGTTTGTCAATGTTGTTGCCCACTTCAGTGATCCTGTCGCGGGTATCCATCATAATTTTGCGGGGCGATAGTAATTTACCAGTTTGGTTAGCCGGGCAAACTGAGGTACACCTGCCGCATTCGGTACAGGTATAAGCCTCCATCAGGTTTTTCCACGTGAGGTCGGTAACATCTTTGGCGCCGAAGCGGGCCGGTTCGCCGGTCACTTCTGGTACAAATGAGGGATCAAGCATGGCCTTTACTTCACTGGTAACCGATGCCATATTGGTAAACTGGCCTTTCGGATGCAGGTTGGAATAATAGGTATTCGGAAATGCCAGCAGGATATGAAAATGTTTTGAATAGGGCAAATAATTTAAAAATGCCAGGATCCCGATAATATGGAACCACCAGCACCCCCGTTCTATCATTTCGAGCGAATCGGCGCTGCTGGGCAGTAAAGGTGAAATAAAAGAACTAACCGGGAAACTACCCGCTTTGATATAATGTCCGAAATTCAACAACTGCAACTTGTGGTCGGCAGCGTTCATGGTTAAAAAGGCGGACATTAACAGTATTTCGATAATGAGGATATAGTTGGCATCGGATTTTGGCCATTCGGTCATCTCCACGCCGCTAAAACGCTTTAAACGGGCAATGTTACGCCGTGAAAGGAAAGTAACGCAGGCAAAAAGCACCAACAAGGCTAATATTTCAAAACCGCCGATAAGCAAATCATAAAGACCGCCCAGGGGTTTTGAGAAGATCCGGTGCGTGCCAAAAACGCCATCGATCATGATCTCCATCACCTCAAGGTTGATGATGATAAAACCCACATAAATAAAAAAGTGCATCACCGCGGCAAGCGGCCTTTTTACCATTTTGGTTTGACCAAGGGCTATTTTTGCCATCGTTTTCCAGCGCAATGCCGGGTTATCTGAGCGGTCGGTGTCTTTACCCAAAAGGATATTGCGCCTTATTTTACCAGCGTTTTTGCTGAACAAATAAATGGCGGCGGCAAGGATAATAATAAAAAGGATCTGTGCAATCATTATGCGTGCATAGTATTTTTCAAATATAGTGGAATTGTTGGAAAGTTGGAATGTTGCAACGTTGGAATGTTATTTTTATCGTACCTAAAAAACTGACTTAATGATTTTGAATTTATTTTATTATTAAAACGCCTTAAAGAGAGGGGGTTAACTAACCTTACAACATTCCAACTTTAGAACATTTCAACGCCTTCAATCTTTTTTCAAAAAAAATTAAGGTAATATAAAAAAAACGCTACATTTGCAATCCCGAAACGGACGGTATCATAGCTCAGTCGGTAGAGCAAAGGACTGAAAATCCTTGTGTCGCTGGTTCGATCCCAGCTGATACCACATAAAAAGCCTCTTAGATCATTTCTAAGGGGTTTTTTGTTTGTATGGGTACAAAAATGGGTACACTTTAATGCCTCGAATAGATTATTGTAAATCTTTACTTGCTAACTGGCGTT
>NZ_CAIWNH010000268.1 GCF_903913935.1 uncultured Mucilaginibacter sp. | reverse complement strand
GCCGATGTTGGCGGGGCTGCTGATTCCCCTTATCAAACACTGCAGACCTATGGTATTAGCGGAACTTATTCACCCGGAAACGGCGGAACATTCCCAATAGGCACAGCGGGGAATGGTACTGTACCTAACAGCGCGCTAAAACCTTCAAAACGAAAAGAATTTGAGGCCGGAACAGAAATGGACTTTTTTAAAGACAGGCTAAGGCTTGACGTGGCAGTTTATCATAAGGAAGTTATAGACGATATTATACCGGTAACTATTGATTATACTTCCGGATACGGTTCAGCATTGCTTAATGTTGGTTCAGTAAACTATAATGGTGTTGAAGTTGAAATTGGCGGTACGCCTTTTAAAAGTGAAAACTTTACCTGGGATATCGATCTGAATGGTTCATATACCAAAGGTAAAGTGGTAGCCTTAGGCGGTGAGCCCAACATAAACCTTGGCTCCGAAGCCCAGGACTGGAATTCAACAGCTTACCTGCAGGACATAGTTGGCAAAGAGCCCTTACAAATAATTGCAGCCGACCCTGCTCGTGATGCAAATGGCAAAATTATTATCGACCCGGGACTGGGCGCCCCGGACCCTTCGCTTTCACAACCAAGGTCTTTTGGATCAGGAGAAAACCCATGGGGAGGCGGTATTAACAACTCGTTTAAGTATAAGCACTTTTCATTATCATTCCTGATTGACGGCAAATTCGGCGGACATATATTTTCAAATACTAATATTGTTGCCTACCAGGACGGGCTTTCCAAACTTACAGTTGCGGGCCGAAACCTGCTTTATGGAACTGACCAGCAGAATGCCCAGGCTTATTACGGCGATTGGGCCCTTGCCAACCAGGGACAGTTTGTTTACAGTGACAGTTTCATAAAGTTCAGGCAGTTATTAGTTGGCTACGAGTTTCCGGCAGCAGCATTTCATGGTAAAATACATGGTTTAAAGTTAAGTTTTGTATGCCACAACGTGTTTACCATATTTAAAGCGATACCGAATGTTGATCCGGAAACGAGCTACACCGCTTCGATATTATCACAGGGACTTGAAGCTCCCGCGGTTCCTTATTCCAGGACATTGGGGTTAAATCTTAACATAAAATTGTAAGTTAATACATATGTATACACATTATAAAGACATTAGTATGAAATTTAAGAACATATATTTAATAGCAACAGCTGCCTTTATCATGATAGCTGCCGGCTCGTGTAAAAAAGAACTGGCAAAAACAAATACAAATCCGGACCAAATTACAGCCGGTGACGTAAATCCCAATCTTTTGCTGACCACCGTTCAGCTGCAATACACCGGTGCCCCAACCGAAGGCGGAAGTGTGTGGGTAACAAAATGGGGGGCGGTTGGTTGTTTTGTCCAGCATATAGCTTCAACCGGCGGTTTTTATTACGGCGACAAATATTTGAATAATATTAGTGGGATGGGTCAAACATTCCAGGACAATTATATCAGCGCTGTACAGCCGGTAGTGGAGTTATACCAGCTTACGGCCAATAAACCGCAATACAGGAACCTTCACCAAATGGCCCGTATAATGAAAGCCATGATATTTGAGCAATTAACAGACCTTTATGGTGATATTCCTTATTTCCAGGCTGGCCTGGGGTATTACGACAGGATTTACGCCCCTGTTTATGATAAACAACAGGTTATTTATACTGATTTGCTAAAAGAGGTATCGCAGGCGACTGATAGCCTGAGCGAAACCGCTGATAACCCTACCGGAGATATTTTGTATTCGCAAACAGCTGACCAAATTGGGGAGTGGAAAATGTTTGGCAACTCGTTATTGCTGCGAATGGCTATGCGCCTCACGAAAGTTGACGCTCCGACGGCCCAAAAATATGTAACACAGGTTATGGGAAAGACCATGAAAAGCAACAATGATAACGCCATTGTTCAGCACCTGTTGAGCGCTAACTCACTTACATTAAACCAGGACGCAGCACAAATATTTAGCCAGGACAGCGTAGATATCAGGTTATCAAGCACGATTATCAGTAATATGAAAAAAATGAGCGAT
>NZ_CAIWNH010000267.1 GCF_903913935.1 uncultured Mucilaginibacter sp. | reverse complement strand
AGGTAAGGTGTATTAATAGGATGGGAGATATTAAACACTGATATTTTACCAATCCATAGTCCATTGGACGTATTATTATTATTTAACAAGGTATAAGAAAAAAAAAAGCCGGCAGCCTTTTAAGGCTTGCCGGCTAAAAAAACAATAAAACATCCTCACATTTTATTGCAGTATATCTCCCTGTTTGATCTCATCAGATGCGTGGAGCAGTATTTTATCATCGGCTTTCAGGCTCCCGAAAACCTCGGTGGAATCATTACTTATTAAACCCTCTTTAATATCTGCAAGGTTTGCTTTACCGTTTCTAACTACAACTACATACTCACGCTCAGTAGACCTGACAATTGCCGAATTAGGTACCAGTAAAGATTTTGCCCCGGATACCATAGGTATTTTTACCTCGGCATACATCCCTGGTTTTAATAGCCGGTTTTTATTGAGTACATCAATCTCAATCGCTTCGGAGCGCATACTGCCCAATGCATTTGCCGAACGGCTTATTTTAGCGTTTTGTTGCAGCCCGGGCATTGCATTAAAGGTGAACGTAACCGGCTGGTTCAAATCAACTTTATCTACAAAGTCTTCGGGAATAAACACTTCCAGGCGGAGTTTGCTGATATCCTGCAAAACAAGCATAGGCTGGTCGGTAGCCTTACCTGGTGAAACCAATGCTCCCGGCGAAACATTACGCTGAACTATTATGCCATCAAAAGGGGCATAAATGTTAAGGTAACTCTGTATTGTTCGCACTGATGCTACGTTTGAACGTTCTGACTGAGCCATCGCTTCGTCTGCTTTCATTTTGGATACCGCATTATCCAGATCTAAAGGGGATACTGAACCCGGTTCAATGGATGCCTCTTTTAGCCGCTGGTATTTTTCCCGGCTGGCCTGCGCAATTTCCTGCGCCTGTAAGTAACGGGAATTCGCAGCCTGCAATTGCGATTCCAATTCAGGTGCTTCCAAAGTAACGAGTAGTTGTCCTTTTTTCACGATTGAACCACGGTCGACATAAAGGTTTTTAACAAATCCATTTACTTTAGGGAACAGGTTTACTTCGTTATAAGGATTTAGTTGCCCTGGCAAGCGGGCAACGCTTGATAAGGCCTTTTCAGCTATCGTTCCTAATTGGTATTTATTGACTGCTTGTTTATTACCTGCGGTTAAATCAACCGGTTTTTCGCCACCCGAGCAGGCGGCAAATAAACCGGTTATACCGGCTAATATGATGGTTTTTAATTTCATGGTTTTATATTGTTGAAGGTTGGTTCTCTGTAATTTCATCGGGCATTAATGATGGTGAATTGTAAGTTGTTTTATTTTGTACCCAGGCAAATACTAGTGGCAGTATAAATAATGCTGCTAAGGTAGAGGCAAATAAACCGCCTATTACGGCACGTCCCAAAGGTGCTGTTTGCTCGCCGGCTTCACCCATTCCCGAAGCCATGGGTACCATACCGGCCATCATGGCAAAACTTGTCATAAGGATAGGCCTTAACCTGATAGAGGCGCTGGTAATTGCAGCACGGGTGGGATCACGAAATTCAAGGCGCAGATTTTCGCCATTCGTAACTATTAATATAGCGTTGGCTACCGAAACCCCGGTACTCATGATCATTCCCATGTAAGATTGTAAATTGAGTGTTGAGCCGGTGATCAATAATGCTGTTAATGAACCCAAAATTACCGCAGGGATTGTTGAGAGTACAGTTAGTGATAACTTGAACGACTGATAATTGGCAGCAAGCAATAAAAATATAACCAGGACAGCAAATAACAATCCGTTTTGAAGACTTGTTAAAGTATCAGTCAGCAGACTGGACATGCCTTTTACTTCTGCAATCAAGCCTTTCGGCGGTGTCCCTATTGATTTTAAAACATTTTGAACAGCGGTTGTTGCCGTACCAAGGTCCTTTTTGTAAATGTTGGCACTTACTGTTAAAAACCGTCTCGGACCGGTACGGTCGAATTCACCGGGTTGATAAGTAACTTTAAAATCAGCCACATCGGCAAGGGTAGGGCTGCTTTTCCCTTTTAATAAAGGAATCTCTTTCAGCTCGTCCATGGTATTCATTACATATTCGGGTATTTCCACCTGTACCTGGTAGGTATACGCTGCTTTTTCATCCAGCCATTGATTTTTTTCGGTAAAACGGCTTGATGAGGTACTTGCTGTAACAGAACGCCCTATATCGGTAATATTTAATCCAAACTGAGCTACTTTCAGCCTGTCAAGTGTAATGGCTATTACCGGAATTTTTAGTGGCTGTGCAATCTGCACATCCCGCAGATAGCTTATCTGCTTCATTTTATCAACAACCTTATTGGCATACGTTTCAATTTGCGTCATATCTTTCCCTGCAACACGGATCTCAATTGGTGTGGCGGCACCCTGGCTCATGATCTTTTCCGTCATGTCTATAGGCTCAAATGTTATCCGCAGATCAGGTAAAGCATTGGAAATATTTTTTCGGAGCGCATCCTTCAACTCATCCATATTAACTTTGTAACTTTCATCAAGGTCAACCTGCAGCACCGCTTCATGTGTCCCTGTGTTAAATATATAAAGGTTGCTGGTGCCATAACTGCTTGGTATTAATCCTACATAACCTGATGTTATGGCTACATGATGGTTAACAGTTTTATCGATGATTTGCAATACCTGTTTCAGTGCATCTTCGGTCCTTTCCAGGCGGGTTCCGTCAGGTTCTTTAATACGAATCTGGAATTGTCCGTTATTTATTTTGGGCATCATATCTTTACCAATAAAAACAAAACCAATGCCCGCAAGTATCAATACAACTACAAGGTAAACAGGAACTATCAGTTTTTTATGAGGCATTAACCGGCTGATTATTGCTACGAAACGCATTTTTACCTTTTCAAAAAAATCATTTTGTTCAGGATGCTTTTGCTCCTCAATCAGGTGCTGGTTTATCTGTATTGCTTCATTATGATCCAAAGCTTCACCTGCATGGGCATGTATTTTATCGTGATGATAGTGCTGGTAACGTTCGGCTTTAATCATCCAGTTACTTAAAATAGGAACAAGGGTTTGGGCCAGTACGTAAGATACGATCATGGTTAAACCAATAGATTGTGACAAAGGTAAAAACATGGCCTTTGGCACACCATTCATCAGAAAGGATGGGGCAAATACCGCAAGGATACAAAGTAATATCAATAGTAACGGGAAAGATATTTCCTCGCAGGCATCATAGATGGCCAATCGTTTGGGCTTTCCCATTTCAAGGTGCTGATGGATATTCTCAATGGTTACCGTTGCCTGGTCGACCAGGATGCCGATAGCCAGCGCCAAACCACTCAGTGTCATGATGTTAATAGTTTGCCCGAATAAACTAAGCAACAGCACCCCGATCAATATAGACACCGGAATGGTTATCACTACAATCAGGCTGCTTCGCAGGTCTCGTAAGAAAAGCAACACCATTAAACCGGTAAGCAAGGCCCCTAAACCACCTTCAGTCATTAAGCTTTTTACAGCATTCACCACAAAAACAGATTGGTCGAACTCGTATGATATCTTAACATCATCGGGCAATAAACTTTGCATTTCAGGCAGTTTCTTTTTCAAGTCCTGCACTACCGACCATGTCGATGCATCCGCTGTTTTTACAACTGGGATATATACCGAACGTTTGCCGTTAATAAGGGCATAATCCACTGTAACATCCGAGGCATCTGCTACCCGGGCAACATCTTTTACTAAAACAGGGACCCCATTTTTGGTTTTTATCGGGATGTCCCCAAACTCCTCTGCCTTTTTTACCAGGGTATTTATGGTAGTTGTAAACATTATATTATTAAGGCGAAGGTTACCTGATGGCGACATCACATTAAATTTTGCCAGCGCTTCAACCACTTCATCTGCCGTTAAGCCATAGCTGCGTAACTTATCAGGATCAACACTAACGGTGATAGAACGGGAGTTGGCGCCAAATGGGGGAGGAGCAGATAAACCTGGCACCGATGCAAACAACGGCCTTATCCGGGTAGCTGCCATATCATAAATTTCTTTAAGACTGCGCCCCTTTGCCGACATCACTAATTGCCCAACAGGCAGCGAAGAAGCATCAAAACGAACTACCTGCGGCGGTAAAGCGCCAGGAGGAAAAAACTTCATGGCGCGATTTACCTGCAAGGCAACTTCTGCCGAGGCTTCTGCCATGTTAGTGCTCTCGTAAAAGCTTAACTTCAGCATGGTTAAACCTTGTATGTTTTTACTGGTGATAGTTTTTACTCCGTTAACATAAAGGAACTGATCCTGCAAGCGGGTGGAGAAAAAACCTTCCATCTGCTGAGGTGACATACCTCCGTATGATTCAATTACATAAATAGTGGGCAGGTTTAGCTTCGGGAAAATATCTATCGGTATATTGATTGCACTGAGCACTGCAAAAATTAAAAGGCTCATGGTAATAACAATTACCGTGATGGGCCTTTTGAGTGCGGAGGTGACCATTGACATAATTTTTTATTTTAAGAGATTTAATATTGAGATGTTTGAAGCCTCACCTAAATCCTCTCCAAAGGAGAGGACTTTAAAAGGAAAGCTTTTTTTCTCCTTCTCCTTTGGAGAGGGCTGGGGTGAGGCAACTATTGCTTTTGCTAAACTCATTTTTATTTTAAGAGGTTTAAAATTGAATTTACCTGGTTCTCGGTGATCGCCTTCCGGAACAGCGCGTTCGAGTAACCGTATTTGGCCTGCATATAGTCCGTTTCGGCGCGGTATAGGATATTGAGCGCTGCATCCAGTTCCAAAATATCGGCAAGGCCATTCCTGTAAAGCGAAAGCTTTTGCCGGTAGCCATTGTTGGCCGCTTTTAACTGGTTTGGAATTTCCTTCAACCTGTTTAAAGCTGTTTCCATTTCTACATCGGCCTGGCTGGCGCTAAAATTCAGCAATTGCTGCTGTTCCTGCAGTTTTTTATAGGCATAATCCGTGCTGGCTTTTTGGGTGCGCAGTTTGAGTTGCCGCCGGCGTAAATCGAACAGGTTATAGGATATGCCTACGCCAACCAAATAATTACCGCGCTGAAAACCATAACCGCTTGAAAGGCTGTTGTACTGCCCGCTGGCATCCACGCTTGAGCCTCGGTCCCACGCCGCCGCCTCTAACGAGATCACTGGGTTATACATTTTTTTTACCAGCTTTTCCCGGTCGAGGTTATTCTGGTAAACCGACCTGTAAAAGTTAATCAGCGGGTGGTTAGCTGTATCTGCCGGAAACAGGTAGGCAGAAGGCTGACCGATCAATGTCATTTCAACCGTTGTATCCGGTACTATTGACTGATACGGATAACCGCTAACTGCCGAAAGTTGTAATTGAACCTGTTTGAGCTGGTTATTTACTTCGATATAGTTTAACCGCGCTTTTGACAACTCTGCCTGGGCTATACTGGTATCTACGCCCGGCCTCACGCCGCTTTTGGCGAGTGACATAATGGAACGGAGGATCTCCTGTGTGCGCTGGATGTCGCGGTATTGAATACCCATAAAATCCTGCAAGCGTAGCAATTGCAAATAATTGCCAATAGTAAAGGCCCGCAAGTCGTACTTTGATTCGGCATATTGATTTTGCTCGACGGTTACATCGGAATTGGCCACCCGGTTTTGGGCGCCGTATTTACCAAAATTGTAAACTTCCCAATCAAGGGCAGCAATACCAAGGTTATCAGACAAAGCCGTGGTCACACTGGTATTATGGATCCCGCCCGAACTTGACGGGATAATACCGAAGCCAAAATAAGGGCCGGTGGTATTATTACTGGTACCGATATCGGCCTGGTAATTTAGTTTCAAGTTAGGCAGCCAGTTATTGTGCACTTCATTTGCCTGGGCACGCCTTATAAGGATAGCTGCGGAGTCGGTTAACAAAGCCGGCGCTTTTTGGTCAACCTTGTTCAGTAACTCTTTTAATGTAACCGGTAAAGGTTGCTGTGCATATGCGCTGATTGCTATTACCAGCAATAACCACATAAACAAGCATCGTTTTATAATAAACATTTGTTTTAAAGATTAATTAAGAAATATTTTGTGGATAGGCAGATGCGGTACTGCCAAAACCTGAAAAAAATCGCGCTGACGCGACAAAAACACTTTCTCAGATGAGCAAATGACCATTAAGCAGCCAGGTATCCACAGGTTGGAAAACAGCGAGCTGCATATTGCGTAAATGGTGCTGGTTTATTTTAACCCCGGTAGCAAAAACAACGGGGAAAAGAATACTTAATAAAAAAGAAATACCCAAAAATAGCTGGGGAGGAGGGGTGAGCGCCTTTTTTTGAACTTCGAAGAGGTTAAAGTTGTTGTCTTCTGAAAATTCGGGCCTGCTTTTTGAAAAGGCTTTGATAAAGATACTTTCCCCGACAGGAGGGTGCAATTTGCTGAACATCTCAAAACCTAAAAAGGGCTTTGCCACGAACAGCAGCGCTGCAAGAAACAGATAAATTTTAGCTGCCTGGAGCTTTTCCATATAGTTTACAAAAGGGGTACTTTCAATATTTTAGTAAAGAGAAGTTTCCTATAATTGAATTTTCACAATGAAAGAACTGGTAAAAAGACATGGGAATTAAAACAGCTGCAAAACCAAGCCTCCGTGATCTTTGTGAACCCTTAGTGCTCTTTGTAGTTATGAATTCAACCACAAATGACACGAAGGATTTCACGACGTACACAAAGATTTTTTCAAATAACTACCAACCATTTTTGACCACATTACCTTAATTAATGATATTTTCTTTTACCTGGCTACCATCCTGTTTAAATTCAATGGTATGGTTTACCGTAAAAAGTTCCTGGTGGTTGGCGTTGACCTTGTGGTTAGCATCATCAACCTTCACCTGGTAAACCTCCCCGGCAGGGGATTCGATAATGTTAATGCCATAAATATGCCAACCGCTATATTCGCTTTTTTTGAAAGCTTCTTTAACCGACGGGCTCAGGTGCCCGGGCCAGTTGTATTTGATAACCGTATTCACCCAGTTGCCGTTTTTATCAAAAGTGGCTAAATACTTGTGACCGGCTTCTTTTGCCTTTGCAGTAAACTGGTCGTTCACTACTTCCCAGTCTTTAACCTGTGCATTAGGATATTTGGCCGTAAATGCCGCCTGCACGTTTGCCGGAACTTCGGTTTTGTTATTTGCCTGCGCAAAAATAATTGAGGTACAAAAAACCATTGCCATAATGGTTAATGCTATATATAATTTGTTGCTCTTCATTTTTTTATCTTGATAATTACCTTAATTCATGCCTTTAAAAAGCAGCACCGATGTGTTGGAAACAAATAGGAATGCAATAAAGAATTTATTGCTTGCGGACGAACGTCAAAGCACTGAGCACAGTGATTGACCGGTAAAAAATCAGATCAGGAACTGGCTGTTTATAAGCCATGTATCAGAGAAAGGAGATAAATTAAACTTAAGCCTTCGCAGATAGCGGTTGCTTATGGAAATACGATCTAATGAAAATAAAGGAAAAAGAACACTTAAAAGAAACGCGAAACCTAAAAGCAATTGATTGGCCGGGTCGGCTAATTTTTGCTGCACAGTTTTAATGTCAAATTTGCTGTCTTTAACATACTCCTGTTTACGTTTGGTGAAAGCTTTTACAAAAATACTGACCGCCAAAGGGGGATTTAAACGGTTGAACATGCTAAAACCCAAAAATGGTTTTGCAACAAAAAACAATACCGCAAGGAAAAATAATATCTTAACTATTTTGGACTGACGCATCGTTTTATTACAACGTATTTTTTATTACAAATATCATACAAAGTTGATGACAATTTGGTTTGAAACCTAAAGGTAACATGAATGTTGCGAAATTAAGAATACCAATATTAACAAAGTTTAAATTTATTGTTAACCTGCACTGCTTACCAACAACAAGGCGGAGTTTTAAAATGTGCACGCGTAAGGCTTAAAAGCAGACAGCGTTAGCCTGGTCTATATAAGATTTGCCCTGCAATAGACTCTGATTCATGGTGAACGAGCTGTTTATATACCTCAAAAAGGAACTGGTACTGGGTTAAAGATAATTCACAGCATGCGGCCCCTGGTTAAACAGCAAGTCGGCGATGCTCAGGTTTTTTTGAAACCCCTGTCGCTCATCAAAAACCTGCAGGTAGGGCTTTTGGTTAAAATCGTTTTCTTTTTTAGGGCTGATGGAGTGTCTTAAATCAGCCATTGTTGGATACTCCGCTTCATAGGTGGGGGTGTAGTTTAACTCTACTTTCATTTTGATAGCCTTCAGGATGAATTCCAACAATTGCCGGTTATAATCAAAAAGGAAATCAAATTTCTTTTCATAAAAAGGCGCCAGGTCATCTTCATAATATTCAAAATAAGCCGACCGGCGGTAACAGGCCTGCAGGCTGAGCCAGTGCAGTCGCTGCCATTCAAAATCGTAACTTATCCTTACATCTTTTATTTCGGTGTGATTTTTTGCCCCCTTTACAACCGGCACGGTTAATGCCAGCACACCGTCCGGAGAATAGAGATTAGCGCGATTACGGTAGGTTTGTTTGGGGAAATGTTCTTCACTTTCGATGAGTATATCAGGCTTGTAAATATTCAGTTTTACAAAATATTCAACGGGCGGAAGATAAAACATAGGTAAAACAGCGCCTTTTTCAATCATATATTTTATGTTTGCAGCAAAAATCGGAATAAAATAATGATAAAAAAAGTGCTTTCACGATTGGGTACATACGATTTGTACGCTCTATCGCTGTTTCGTT
>NZ_CAIWNH010000266.1 GCF_903913935.1 uncultured Mucilaginibacter sp. | reverse complement strand
TTTGTGCCGTTTTTTATACCGGTTTTAAATTATGATTAAACGTTACTTCCCCTTTTTTCTGATCTTACAGATTTTAATCTTAACGTTCTTTTTTCCATCGATTGATATTCCAAAAACGTCGAATCCTAACTTCAATTCAGGGGATATTGCCTGGATGCTTACTTCTACCGCTTTAGTTTTGATCATGACGCCGGGGCTTGCCTTTTTTTATGGCGGTATGGTCAACAAAAAAAACGTGATCTCTACGATGTTGCAGAGCATCGTTTGCATGGTCATCATTACAGTAATGTGGGGCATCTTTGGCTTCAGCCTGGCTTTTGGAGATAGCTTTCACGGGATCATTGGCAATCCGTCCACTTATTTTATGATGAAGGGGATGCTGGGTAACGCTACCTGGAAACTGGCGCCAACCATTCCGATATTGCTTTTTGCCATGTATCAGTTAAAATTTGCCATAATAACCCCCGCGCTGATTACCGGAGCATTTGCCGAGCGGATCCGTTTTAACTCCTACATCATCTTCCTGGTGCTGTTCTCCATCTTTATATTTTCGCCGCTGGCACATTGTACATGGCACCCCGATGGTATATTAAGTAAATTGGGCGTACTTGATTTTGCCGGGGGCACCGTGGTGCATATGTCGGCAGGTTGGGCAGCGCTGGCATCGGCGTTATATTTAAAGCGCCGTAACGAGCCTAACCATGCACCTGCCCGTATTACTTATGTAATGATCGGTACCGGTTTGTTGTGGTTTGGCTGGTTTGGCTTTAACGCCGGCTCTGCATTTGGCGCTAACCACCTTGCAGTAAACGCGCTGGCAACTAGCACAACAGCATCGGCGGCAGCAGGTTTAACCTGGATTTTTTTTGATATGCTGCTGGGCAAAAAACCATCAGCAATGGGAACCTGTATCGGCGCAGTAGTGGGGCTTGTAGCGATTACACCCGCCGCAGGTTACGTATCCGTTCCGCATTCACTGGCTATAGGTATTATATCTGCTGTGGTAAGTAACCTGGTAGTTGAATGGCGCACACGCACTACTATTGACGATACGCTGGATGTATTTCCCTGCCACGGCGTAGGCGGTATGGTAGGTATGCTGCTTACCGGTGTTTTTGCCAATCAAAATGTTAATGCAGGCAATACCACAGGAAATGGGTTGTTCTTCGGGCAAACCCATTTGTTTTTCGTGCAGTGCATTGCGCTGGTAGCCGTTTCTATATTTTCATTCTTCGGCTCATTGCTTTTGTTAAAGATCACCGATATGATCTCGCCGCTGCGCGTATCGCCTGAAGAAGAACTGATAGGGCTTGATATCAGCCAGCACGGCGAGAGGCTTTAATCTGCAATCAATCAACCAAACTAACCTATATTGTGCAAAGCCTGCTTCCATCCCGGAGGCGGGCTTTGATTTTTTAATTACGCTGTTGCGCTTCAAAAGTCACCATCACCGGAACATGATCGCTGTATTTGGTCCAATAGTTATGTTCGCCAACTTCAACAGATCGCAGTCTTTTTGCAAGGTCAGCAGAAACAAAACAGTAATCCAAATGGTAAGGCTTGTTTTGATGCTTGTACAAGTAAAAGGTGGGGTGAAGTTCTTTTCCCTGTATTTGATGATGATGTAAATGATAGGCGCTGTGGATCCCTCTTTCCTCCAGGTACTTTACAACGCTGGTGTGATTGCCTGCGCGTCGTTTTCTGTCCCAGATGGTATTGCTGTTAAAATCTCCGGCAAGAATAGTGGTATTTGCGGATAGTAAATGATCATAATGATGGATCGCTTTCCACACTTGTTCAACATATCGCCCATCCGGATCGTTGGGGTTATAGGCCCAAACACCAAACAGGTTAAAGTCGATGCCATCGCCCGTTACTGAAATGGGAACGATCATTTGAAATGCCGGGTTATGGTCATTGAGTAACGTAAGCTTTAAATTATTATAGGCCAGGATAGCTAATCCTTTATGTTGATTATTACCGAACCACAGGATATCTGAAGGTTTTAAGATGCCCGGTCCAAATTCGAGTTTTTCGATGCATTCGCATTCCGGCACTATCAAAATATCCGGCAGGTGAGCCAGGATTACCTCGGCCTTTTTACGGAATGCCATGTTGCAGTTCCAGGTGATGATTTTCATGGATATTTTAAATTGTTATAAACTTAAGCGTTTTATGAAGAATTCGCGATTATTTTAGCTGCTCCGTAATCTCTTTTTAAAACTAAAATCACAAAACCAAAATTTACTTTAGTCCAAAAACCAACTTTAAACAATTTAAAGTTACTTTTTTGTCAATTGGTTCAAAAACCCCCTAAATTTTGTTTTTAAGCGGTTTTTAAGTAAATTTGAACAAATCAAACCGCTATGTATAACCTGCAAGTTTCTCCCACAGATGTTCAGGCTTCGTTAAGGAAGCATGTTTTAGCCGATGGCTTCGATCTTACTTTTGACATGGAAAAAAGTAAGGGCGTTTACATTTACGATTCAAAATACGATCGTACCCTGCTTGACTTTTTTACCTGCTTCGCGTCGGTGCCTTTGGGTTATAACCATCCTAAAATGATCAACGATGAAGTGTTTAAAAAGAACCTGATGCTGGCGGCATTGACTAACCCCTCCAACTCGGATATCTATACAACACAATATGCGGAGTTTGTAGAGACTTTTGCGAGGATAGGTATCCCGGAATACCTTCCGCATGCTTTTTTTATTGCAGGCGGCTCGCTGGCTATTGAGAACGCCCTTAAGGTTGCCATGGACTGGAAGGTGCAGAAGAATTTTGCCAAAGGTTATACCCGTGAGGTAGGGTTTAAAGTTATCCATTTTGAAAACGCTTTTCATGGCCGTTCAGGCTATACGTTGAGCCTTACCAATACCCAGCCGGTAAAAACCAAATGGTTTGCTAAGTTTGACTGGCCGCGGGTATCGTTGCCGCAAATAAATTTCCCCTACAGCGATGCCAACCACGACGACTTGCTCAGGAGGGAAGAATTATCCATCGCCCAGATCAAAAGGGCATTTGAAGAGAATAAGGACGATATCTGTGCGATCATCATCGAGCCCATACAATCTGAAGGCGGCGATAACCACGTGAGACAGGAGTTTTTAGAAACACTGAAGACCCTGGCCGACGAAAACGAAGCCATGCTGATATATGACGAAGTGCAAACCGGGGTTGGCCTGAGCGGCAAATTCTGGTGCCACGAGCATTTTGGCGAAAAAGCCCGTCCGGATATCCTGGCCTTTGGTAAAAAAATGCAGGTATGCGGTATACTGGCCGGTAAAAAAGTGGATGAGGTTGAACATAATGTGTTTCATGTTTCTTCACGTATAAATTCAACCTGGGGCGGTAGTTTGGTTGATATGGTAAGGTCAGCAAAAATAATGGAAATAATTGAAGAGGATAATTTGTGCGATAACGCGGCGAAATCGGGTGAATATCTTCAGAACCAATTGTCTGCTATAGCTGAAAGACACCCTGTGATCAGCAATGTAAGGGGAAAAGGCTTACTAACTGCTTTTGATTTTCCTGATAAAACTGCAAGGGATACTTTTATTAAGCTTGGTCTTGAGCAAAATGTAATGTTTTTAGGTTCCGGCGACCGCACTATCCGTTTCAGGCCGGCGCTTATTATGGATACCAAACATATTGATGAAGGGCTCACAATACTCGAAAATATTTCTTCTAAATTATAATAACTGTAAAACTTTTGCTACATAACGTTGTTTTATAGGCAACCAAGCATTTTTTTCCGCTAATTAGGCGTTTATAAGCGTAGCGCGGGTATTTAATTTTTAGTTATTAGTATTTGCTTTTTTTTTGAACGAAAAAAGCAATATTTTTAACTATTATTCCCGGTACGTTTGGGTTGGAAAAATATGAAATTATAAGTTATTATTTATCATGAGCAATCACATCGAGAAATTAAAAAAACAACTGATGGAAATATCGGAAGTTGTAAACTCCTTCAAATCAGAAGCAGTACAGGTAAAGGTTGTTGACAGGCTATTGGATGCAATGCTTGGGTTAGAGGAGACGGACGGTGAGGCTGGCGAGGTTTTTATAAAAAAGGGGGACAAGCCAAGAAACGGTGAAGATGGAAGCTATACATTTGCAAGTGGGCCAAAGAAGCCGGGTGCCACAAAAATTTTGAATCAGCTTTTATCAGGTGATTTTTTTGATACGCCAAGATCAATATCGTCGATAGCAAATTATTGCAAGGATAACTTCGATTCAGAATTTAAAACATCTGAATTATCAGGTATCCTTTTAAAGCTCGCAAACGAAAATAAACTGAGAAGAGAAAGAAGCAATGAAAATAACCGCTTTGAGTATGTAAGGTTTTAACAGACTGACGTTGGAGGTCAGAGATTAATACCCCTCTTTCCTAACCTCTATTCTTTGACCTCCAATTTTTACCTAAGCTCGAACAAACTGTCAACTCCCAGAATTTTTTTTGATGTAAAACCTTCGGCGTATTTAACGCCGATACTTTTGCCATATTCGCGGGCCCTGGCTTCTACTACCTGGATAAAATCAGGCGAGGATATATAGGTTTCAGGTTCTTCGTCCCAGGCAGGGTTAAAAAATTGCGACCCGAAAGCCATTACGCTCTCAATTTTTTTGTCCCAATGGGCAGTTATGTCTATCACAAAATCCGGATGAATATAACGATCCTGTATAAAATGGAATACGTGTTTCGGACGCCATTCCTGCTGCGGCCGGCCCTCAAAATTTGTTTCAATCTTACGGAGCCCGGCTAGAAATGCCGAGTGTTCAACAAGTTCATTTGCCCTGCCATGATCGGGGTGCCTGTCATGATAGGCATTGGTGATAACGATCTCCGGTTGATATTTTCGGATCACTTCAATTACTTTTAACTGGTATTCCCGCGTATTCTCAAAAAAGCCATCCGGAATTCCTAAGTTTTCGCGCATGGTCAAGCCCAGTATCTTTGCAGATGCCGCCGCTTCCTGATCTCTTATTTCAGCAGAACCACGGGTACCTAATTCGCCTCTGGTTAAATCAGCAATGCCAACCTTTTTACCTTCAGCTATATGTTTTAAAATAGTACCTGCGCAACCTAATTCAGCATCGTCGGGGTGTACAGGTAATACCAGTATATCCAGTTTTGTCATAAAATCTTGTTATTTGTCTCCGGTTAGCAAACGGGAAATCCGTTTCCTGATTTTTGAAGAAGTCGGCTTTGTAAAAGGGAAATAAAAATCGGAAATTACACCCGTTCGGCTGATTAGGAATTTATGGAAATTCCATCTAGGTACGGAGTTGAGTTTCCCGTTCGCTTTCTTATCCGAGAAAAATTTATAGAGAGGGTGTGCGTAGGGCCCCCGAACTCGTATTTTTTCAAAAACAGGGTAGTTAACACGCTGTATCTCGCAAAAAGTTGCCAATTCCTTGCCTTCAAGCGGTTCCTGGCCACCAAAATCATTACTTGGAAATGCAAGTATTTCGAAATCCTGACCTTCAAACTTGTCTTTCAGGTCTGCAAGTTCTTTTAGCTGGGGCGTAAAACCACATTGAGAGGCGGTATTTACGATTAAAAGAACTTTGTTTTTATATTCAGCCAGGCTGACTTCCTCACCGTTTAACTTTTGAACGTTAAACTGGTAAATGCTGTTATCAATCATTAATTAATCGTTAGAAGAACTGTATCCTGCCTGCAGCAAAATAGCTTCAATATCCCTTTGTTCGTCCGGGTTGTAGGTTTCTTTCAGGTCGTGGCCAAAAAGCCGTGCTACCGATTGGTAAACAAAAGCCTTAAAGCCGCCTTTCATATCTTTTACCATAGCATAACTGGTGTTACCCGTTTCGCGGTCAATAAGTTTTATTAATATTTCACCCTGACTAATTGTCAGGTCTTTAATTTGTTTGTTAAACAGGTCTTTGATTTCCTTTTCGCAGCCGTCAATTAATTTCTTTTGATCGCCTTTGTCAGCGGTCAACGCCAGGTCACGTTGCAGTTTGCGGTACCGCTGCCCTGCAAAACGGGCGTAAGGCAACACTTTCATTACATTATACCTTAAACGGCGGAAATTATCCAGATCGGCCTGGCTTCTAAAGATTCGGGTATCAACAATTTTCACATCTTCCAGTACAATCCATGGTAACAGCTTACCGCTATCAACTGTCAGGTACGTTTTGATGGTATCATTTTTGCCTAAAATTAAAGGTGCAGGTTTATCTGCAGGCTTAGCAGGCTGGGCTCTTAAAGTACCCAGTGTGCAACAAAACAAAAGCAAAAGACCAATAAATTTCATAATTTTACGTAATACAAAATTAAAGCAATTATTTTGGTATTTGATAATAACCTGCAATTATAATTTTTATTGCAAGTTAATGATATTTATTATAACAACCCGGAAATGAAAGAATTGGTGATTGATTTGGAAGGCGAGAAGAACGAAATATTAAAAAGATATGGTGCTTTGCTGCGTGCGTGTAAGTCTACTTTGCAAAAAGGCGATAAGCGCATGATCCGCAAGGCATTTGATATGGCCCTTGAAAGCCATAAAGATATGCGCCGCAAATCAGGCGAGCCCTATATCTATCACCCTATAGCCGTTGCTCAAATTGCCGCCGAAGAAATTGGCCTGGGCACTACGTCCATCGTTTGCGCTTTGCTGCATGATGTGGTGGAAGATACCAATATGACCCTTGATGATATTGAAAGGGAGTTTGGTAAAAAGGTGGCCATGATCATTGACGGGCTAACCAAGATTTCCGGGGTTTTTGATACCAATAGTTCATTACAGGCCGAGAACTTCCGTAAAATGTTGTTGACCCTTGCTGACGACGTAAGGGTAATATTGATAAAGCTGGCAGATCGCTTGCACAACATGCGCACGATGGAGTTTATGCCGCGGGATAAGCAACTTAAACTATCGTCGGAAACGGTTTATTTATACGCGCCGCTAGCGCACCGCCTCGGGCTATATGCTATTAAATCGGAGCTGGAAGATCTTTCTATGAAATACATGGAACGGGAGACCTACCAGTTCATTAAAAATAAACTAAACGAAAAGAAGGCTGAGCGCGAGAAATTTATCCGGGATTTTATCGACCCGGTAAAGAAAGTACTATCCGGCCAGGGCCTCGAAGCCGATATTTTCGGCCGGCCGAAATCTATTCATTCCATCTGGAATAAGATGAAGAAGAAGTCTATCCCTTTTGAAGAGGTTTATGATCTGTTTGCGATCAGGATCATATTGGATAGCACGCCCGAACACGAAAAGGCGGATTGCTGGAAAGCTTATTCCATCGTTACCGACCTTTACAGGCCAAACCCCGACAGGTTACGCGACTGGATCTCGTCGCCCAAAGCAAATGGTTACGAATCGTTGCATACTACCGTTATGGGCCCGCGCGGGCAATGGGTAGAGGTGCAGATCCGTACCAAAAGGATGAACGAGATTGCCGAAAAAGGTTTTGCCGCGCATTGGAAATATAAAGAATCATCAACTGATAGCGGCCTTGACCAATGGGTGCAAAAGGTTAGGGAAATGTTAAAGAACCCTGATTCCAACGCGCTGGATTTCCTGGATGATTTCAAGATGAACCTTTTTTCCGACGAGATATTCATTTTTACCCCCAAAGGCGCACTTATCCAGTTGCCTTTGAATGCTACCGCACTGGATTTTGCTTTTGAGATCCATACTGACGTTGGCGCAAGCTGTATAGGGGCCAAGGTGAACCATAAACTTGTACCGCTAAACCATAAACTGCAAAACGGAGACCAGGTAGAGATCATTACCTCAAGCAAACAAACGCCAAAAGAAGATTGGCTTAATATTGTGGTGACCGCCAAAGCCAAGGCCAAGATCAAATCGGCGCTAAAGGAGGAGAAGCGTAAAATTGCCGAAGATGGCAAAGAGATACTGGAGCGGAAGATGAAATCGCTTAAGATTACTTATAATTCTGAGAACATTCATAAACTGAGCTATTTTTTTAAGCTGCAATCTACCCAGGACCTATTTTATAATGTTGCCACCGGGGTAATTGATATGAAGGACCTGAAGGAATACCAGGCCTCAGAAAAAGTGATAGAAAACAAACCGCAGGACAAAATTGAACAGGAACAGGTGCAAAGCCTGATGCGGAATTTAAAAGCTAAAGACAGCGATATGCTGTTGATTGGCGAAGATATGCAGAAAATTGACTATAAGCTGGCCAATTGCTGCAACCCGATTCCCGGCGATGATGTGTTTGGTTTTGTTACCGTGAGCGATGGCATAAAAATACACCGCACTAACTGCCCAAATGCGGCCAAGCTGATGGCAAACTATGGCTACCGCATTGTAAAAGCACGATGGACCAACCAGCAGGAACTGGCATTTTTAACCGGTTTGCGTATTACTGGCATTGATGATGTTGGTTTGATCAATAAGATAACCACAGTAATTTCGAACGACTTTAAAGTAAATATGCGCTCCATTACAGTAGATAGCGACAATGGTATTTTCGAAGGTTCGATCATGGTGTATGTAAACGATACCGAGCACCTGGATAACCTGATCAAAAAATTGAAAACCGTAAAAGGAGTAACAGGTGTAAACCGTTTTGATTCGATGATAGAAAAGGTATCTTAATTGGTTGATTAGTTGAATAGTTGATTAAGTGAATGGTTGCGGTATTAACTTAATCAACCTAATAAACTTAATCAACTTCAAACTAAATTCATAACTTTGCCCTTTATAACAAGATCATGTCCCAACTGGAAACCATAGCTATGGTTAAAAAGATTTTTGAGGCCTACCTCGAAAATAAAAACCTCAGGAAAACCCCTGAACGTTTTGCAATACTCGAAGAGATCTATTCAAGGTCCGATCATTTCGATGTGGAATCATTATACATCCACATGAAAAATAAAAAATATCGCGTTAGCCGGGCCACCGTTTATAATACATTGGAGTTACTTGTTTCGTGCGACCTGGTTACCAAACACCAGTTTGGCAAAAACATGGCCCAGTTCGAAAAATCATACGGCTACAAACAACACGACCACATTATTTGTATTGATTGCGGCAAGGTAGTTGAGTTTTGTGATCCGCGGATAGAGCAGATCCAGAGCATGATGGGCAGCTTATTAAAATTCGAAATAAAACACCACTCTTTAAACCTGTACGGCAATTGCGAAAAATTGCGCGCGGGCTTTTGCGATAGAAAAGTTTAACCAATCAATCTTTTTCATTTTTATCATGATAGATATGTTTATGATGATACCTTTGCGATGAAAAAGGATTGTGATTTATTCCTTAGGAATTAGAAATTACTATATAGATATTAAAAATTAATGGCTGTTGACGTATTATTAGGCCTCCAATGGGGCGATGAAGGTAAAGGAAAAATTGTTGACGTACTGAGTGCAGGTTACGACCTGATCGCACGTTTCCAGGGTGGTCCGAACGCGGGGCATACGCTTGAGTTTGATGGTAAAAAGTTTGTATTAAATACGATCCCATCGGGTATATTTTTTGAAAACACCATGAACCTGATCGGCAATGGTGTGGTGATCGACCCCATCACGCTGAAAAAGGAAATTGATAAATTGAAAGTAGCTGGCCATGATCTGCTCGCCAAAAAGAACCTGATGATAGCAAAACGGGCGCATTTAATATTGCCAACCCACCAATTGCTTGATGCGGCGTCTGAGAAAAAAATGGGCGAAGGTAAAATAGGTTCAACCCTAAAGGGTATTGGTCCCACCTATATGGATAAAACAGGGCGCAATGGTTTGCGTATAGGCGATATTACTTTACCTGACTTTAAAGAACGTTACCAAAAGCTTACGGATAAGCACGTATCCATGTTAAAAGCATTATACGGCGAAGTGGATGATTTCTCTGAACGCGAAAAGGCATTTTTTGAAGCAGTAGAGCTGATCAACCAATTTGAATTAGTTGATTCGGAGCATGTGGTAAACAAATACCTGCGAAAGGGTAAAAAAGTTTTAGCCGAGGGTGCGCAGGGAACAATGCTTGACATCGATTTTGGATCCTATCCTTTTGTAACATCATCAAATACTACCACTGCCGGCGCTTGCACAGGTTTGGGCATTGCACCGAATAAAATAGGAGAAGTGATCGGGATTTTTAAGGCTTATTGCACACGTGTGGGCGGTGGCCCTTTCCCTACAGAGTTGAATGATGAGACAGGCGAAGAGTTGCGCCGTATAGGCCATGAGTTTGGCGCTACAACCGGCAGGCCGCGCCGCACCGGTTGGATTGATCTTCCTGCTTTGAAATTTGCCATTATGCTAAACGGCGTTACCCAATTGGTAATGACCAAGGCTGATGTATTGAGCGGGTTCGATAAAATATATGCTTGCACCCATTACAACTACCTGGGCGAAAAGATTGATTATATGCCTTATGATATTTGTTCTGCTGACGCTGTACCTGTTTTAAAGGAGATAGACGGTTGGCATGAAGACTTAACCGGCATTACCGAACTGTCGCAAATACCTGCAAAGCTGAATGCCTATATTGAATACCTGGAAGCCGAATTGGGTGTTCCGGTAAAATATTTATCTGTTGGACCGGATAGGGTGCAGACATTGATATTACATTAAATTTTTTTAATTATATCATGAGGACGTTTCGGTTTTCCGGGACGTCTTTTTAATTTTATAAGGTGGTTAAACAAATAGCCGATCCTGATACTTTTAAGCGGAAAGCGTTACAGTGGGCTTCGTCCTTCGATGTCTTATGCTGCCTTGATTCCAATAATTTTACCGACACCTATTCAAGGTTTGATGTACTTATAGCAGCCGGCGTAAAGGCTGAGCTAACAGCTGATGCAGGAACTGCATTTGACCAGTTAGAAGAATTCCGAACGAAAAATTCCGGCTGGATGACCGGTTTTTTTGGTTATGACTTAAAAAATGAGATCGAAAAATTAACTTCCGAAAATATAGATAAACTGAATTTTCCTGATCTATATTTTTTTGTGCCACGCTATACTATCTGCATTAATGGTAATAATGTAGAGATATGTGGAGATGATGAACAGGAAATATTTGATAAAATTGTAAAATTGCCGGTCGACCTGCCCCCTGGTTTGCCCAACATTGAGATCAAGTCGAGGTTTGACAATAAGGAATATTTAGCATCGGTTAAAATTATCCAGCAACATATTCTTCGCGGGGATATTTATGTAACCAATTTTTGCCAGGAGTTTTATGCAGAAGATGCCGATATTGATCCACTGGCTGTTTATTTGAAACTGAACGAGATTTCTCCAAATCCTTTTTCGGCATTTTTTAAATGGAAGACTAATTATATCCTTTGTGCTTCACCAGAACGTTTCCTGGCGAAAAGGGGTGGTAAGCTAATTTCTCAACCCATAAAAGGCACTGCAAAACGCGGAAAAAACGAAGCCGAAGACGACGCAATTAAACGGGAACTGCGCAATCAAACCAAAGAACAACAGGAAAATGTTATGATTGTTGACCTGGTGCGCAACGACCTTACAAAGTCTGCGAAACCCGGGACGGTAAAAACGGAAGAACTTTTTGGCGTTTACAGTTTTAACCAGGTTCACCAAATGATCTCGACAGTAGTTTGTGAACAGCAGCCGGACGTTACTGATGTTGCAGCCATTAAAAACGCTTTCCCGATGGGCAGTATGACGGGGGCGCCAAAAATAAGCGCCATGCAATTAATGGAACAGTTTGAACATAGCAAACGAGGCGTTTATTCAGGCGCTATAGGGTATTTTGCGCCGGATGGCGACTTTGACTTTAACGTAGTGATCCGCACGTTGCTGTACAATCAAAAAACCAAATACCTGTCGTTCCACGCAGGTAGTGCTATTACGTTTCTTGCAGAGGCCGAAAAAGAGTATGAGGAATGTTTGCTTAAAACGCAGGCGATATTGGAGGCACTGGGTCAGTAGTGATCTTCTTCCCAATCCTGACATTAATTTCAGATCCCTTAGCAAAAAATGCCGAAAACGGAGGCTTTTTTAAAAACGGCACAAATTTCTCGCCATACAATTTTGCTATATCGGCTTCAAAAATTGGCTCTTTAACTTGTGCCACCTGCCATGACACATGCTCCACCTGGTATTCCATTGTTTTTTTAGCGCCAAGGCTGTTATAACCCCAGTAATGTTCAAATATAAATTCTTCGCCGCTGTTAGGTTCTATATCTTCAAAATGGTTGCTTACCGTTCCGCCGAGTTTATTCCAGGCGCCATTTAATTTCCACTCGTATAAATAGGTTGTGTATTCGCCGGCTGGTGTTATGGAGTGCCGCATAGGCATTGCACTGTAGTGTTCCTTATATAAATTATTGGCCACCAGTACAATCAGGCTTTTGGGCACTATCTCGCTTACAAATACCGCGCCGCGCTTCCATGTTGTGCCGTCAAAATGTTTTACATAAAAACGCAGGTTCACCTCTTCAAAATTTACGTGAAACGGCCATTTTACTCCTAATACCCTGGTCTCCTGGAATAAAAATCCTACCATGCTTACCAGTGCTTTTACTTCGTGCAGATCAAGCACCGTTGCAAAAGGTAAGTAAGGCTTCAGTATCTCGGGGTCAACCTCATAATTCAGCATGAGCAGGTTGTTCCATTCGGCTTGTAAAAACTTGCGTTTTGCCATAAAAGATGAGTATATAAAAAAGGTAAATTATGCCTGATTGGTAACTTTTTTTCGTTTGAAGAGGTTTACTTTCGATTCTTTTCCTTTAAGCAGGCGTTCGATATTTTTTTGGTGCGTTACCAGGATCAGCAAACAAATACACATCCCGAAAATGACGATCAGGTCGTTTGTATATTTATTGTAGAAAAAAGTAACCCCGGTTAAGTAGGTAAAACCGCCCATTATTGAACTGAGGGAAACGTAACGCGTAATCATTAAAACGATAACAAATACAATGATGCATAAAAGCGCGGCAGATAAATTTACTGCCAAAACCATCCCAAACAGCGTAGCGATGCCTTTACCACCCCTAAAACCTGCGAATACAGGGAACAGGTGGCCCATTACTGCAGCAATACCCAAGGCAAGTTGGTAGCTGATATAATTTGAATGCGGCCCTCCGGTTACTGAAGTGCCGATAAAGTAGGCGAGGTTGGTTGCCGTCCAGCCTTTTAAAATATCAATAAGCATTACCGGGATACCTGCTTTTTTACCCAATACCCTAAAGGTATTGGTAGCACCCGCATTACCGCTGCCATACTCCCTTACATCAACCCCGTAAAATGCCATTCCTATCCAAACAGCCGTTGGTATCGATCCGCATAAATACGCCAGGATAAGTGCTGATATCGAATAGGGGGTTATCATGTTACCGCAATATTACTAAAATTGAATGTTTAATTAGGTAGTTTTTAGTCCGAAAGTCCGAAAAGTCCGAAAGTCCGAAAGAAAAAGCAATATTTAATTTTAAAGCGTGGCTGAAAAGATTAACAAATTGAGAAATCAGAAAGCTAAAACTCAACCATCTTAATGACTTTCGGACTCCGTAATCTCTAATCAACAGCTTTCAAACTCAGATCTAAACTTTTAACTGAATGCGTAAGGGCGCCGACTGAAATATAGTCAACCCCGCATGCGGCATATTCGCGGATGTTGTCGATGGTAATTCCACCTGAGGCTTCAGTTATATACCGGCCCGAAATGAGTTCCACTGCTTTTTTTAAGGTATCAAAATTAAAGTTATCCAGCAATATACGGTTTATACCGCCTGTTTGCAAAACCTGCTCCAACTCGGCCAGGTTTCTAACCTCAATTTCTATTGCAAGGTCTTTGTTATGGGCTTTCAGATACCGGTGCGTATTTTCAATGGCATTTTTAATGCCGCCGGCGTAATCAACATGATTGTCCTTTATCAATACCATATCGTACAAGCCAAAACGATGGTTAACGCCGCCGCCTATGCGTACCGCCCACTTTTCAAGATACCTTAAACCTGGCGTAGTTTTCCGGGTATCCAATACTTTGGTATTTGTATCCCTTAAAATATCAACTATTTGTCGTGTTTTGGTAGCTATGCCGCTCATGCGCTGCATGCAATTAAGCACCAGGCGTTCGGCTTTTAATATGCTTTGTGCATCGCCTTCAACTTCAAGTACAATATCGCCCGGTTTTATTTTTACGCCATCATTTAAAAAAACAGAAGTTTTAAGGTCTGCGTTAACAATGTGGAATATCTCGACTGCGAGTTCAACACCGGCAAGGATACCTTCATCTTTAACCAATAATTTTGCTTTGCCTTTTGTGCCCGCCGGAATAGTTGCCAGGGAGGTGTGGTCGCCGTCGCCGACGTCCTCGCTAAGGGAATTTAATATAAACTGATCAATAATTTCTTTATCCAAACCTGCTTATTATTTAAAGCCCCAAAAGTAAGAAGATTTTGAAGAAGTTCATGGTTCATAGTTCATCGTTCATGGAAAAAACTTAGGGAGTTCATGGTTCATGGATCATAGTTCATGGAAAAAACTGTAAGCATGAGTCTAACAAACAACCTTTTCAACCAGAAAGCTTTTTTCTACTATGAACTATGATCCATGAACCAAAACGCCTACTTCACCTTCTCCGTTTCAATCCTGAATTCAATGATTGCAAGGGTTCCGGTGTTTTCTTTGAGGGTTACTGCTATCCGGTAAACACCATTAGCGGTGGTTAGTAACAATACGCAGAAGCCATAATTGGGATTTGAATTTACCTTATGAAGCAGTTTGATAGTTTTGGGCTTATTTTGGCTGAAAAATTTATTTAGAATTTGTTCGGTTTGTAGCCGGGAATAAATGCTTTCATCACCTGGTACCGAAAGCTCAACATTGTCCGCAAATAATTTTGATAGTTCCGGAATATTTCCCTGCTGCAAAAGACTTGCAATTTTGTCGATTGGGTCGGCTGGGGTTAGGCCCGGCGCCAACAGTAAAACAATAAGCAAAGGCATGTAATACTTTTTCATCTTAATTATCAGACACAAAAAATAAATAATTGTTGCAAAATATTATGCGAAGTCGGATGAGTCCTGAGCTTGGGGTCTAACTCAAATCATCGTTTCTAAATTTACTTCATTAACTCCGGATCAATCAGGATTTGCCAATTAAATAAATTATTAAATGCTCCATATTTAAACGTTGCCTTTATATTTGCATTGTGGAAAATAAGAAAAAAATTGCATTAATAATTCTTGATGGCTGGGGATATGGCCGTAATGATTATTCGAACGCCATATTTGCAGCAAATACTCCGTTTATTGACTCTTTACTTAAAAAATATCCAAACTCAAAACTCGAAGCTTCAGGCACCGCAGTAGGTTTGCCTGCCGGGCAGATGGGGAACTCAGAAGTAGGGCACATGAATTTAGGCGCGGGCCGGGTGGTTTACCAGGAGCTTGGCCGCATACACAAGGCAGTAGATGATAACGAATTACCCCACAATCCGGTATTAAAAGAGGCTTTTGAATATGCCAAACAAAACAATAAAAAAGTTCACTTTATCGGTTTAGTTAGCGATGGTGGCGTTCACTCGCATATCAGGCATATCATGGGCCTTTGTGATGCTGCAACCAGCTTTGGGCTTGACAGGGTTTTTGTGCACGCTTTTTTGGACGGGCGCGATACTGACCCGAAATCGGGTGCGGGTTTTATAACAGAGCTTGCAGATCATATAGCAAATACACCTGTTAAATTGGCCTCGGCAATAGGCAGGTATTACGCTATGGACAGGGATAACCGCTGGGAGCGCGTTAAGCTGGCGTATGACCTGATGGTTAACGGCATAGGGGAGCCATCAAAAGACATTGTTCAATCTATTAAGTCCTCATATCTGCACGATGTTACTGATGAATTTATAAAACCTATTGTGGGCGTTGATGAAAACGGCAAGCCTTTGGCGGTGATAGAAGAAGATGATGTGGTACTCTGTTTTAATTTCAGGACCGACCGCGGACGCGAAATAACCATCGCATTAACCCAAAGAGATATCCCTGAGTTTAATATGCACGCCCTTAAACTCAATTATCTCACCATGACGCCTTATGACGAATCATTCAAGGGCGTTAAAGTGCTATTTGATAAGGATGACCTGACACAAACACTGGGTGAAATTTTACAGGAAGCCGGTAAAAACCAGATCAGGATTGCAGAAACTGAAAAATACCCGCATGTGACATTTTTCTTTTCGGGCGGACGAGAAAAGGAATTTAAAAATGAAAAAAGATTACTGGTGCCTTCGCCAAAGGTGGCCACTTATGATTTACAACCAGAAATGAGCGCCGAGGGTATCCGCGATGCTATTTTACCCGAATTAAAAAGCGGCTGGCCAGATGTAATCATTCTTAATTTTGCAAATACCGATATGGTGGGGCATACCGGGGTTTTTAGTGCTGTTATAAAAGCTGCCGAAACCGTTGATGCTTGCGCCAGGGAGGTGATTGAAACAGGCATCGCAAACGGCTACTCTTTTATTATTATTGCCGACCATGGCAATGCCGATTATATGATAAATGATGACGGTACACCAAATACAGCGCATTCAACAAATTTGGTGCCCTGCATAGTTATAGATAAGGATGTTAAACATGTAAAAGACGGCAAACTGGGTGATATTGCGCCTACTATGCTTAAAATAATTGGCGTCCCCATTCCTGAAAAAATGACGGGTAATGTTTTGGTATAAAACGAAGTTAAAGACCGCCATTGTTTTAATCGGGGGAATTGCGTTGTCGGCTACCCTTCCGGCATGTAAACCTGAAATTAAAAATAATGGCGGTTTTGATTTAACTGGATATTTAAAAAAAGACGCAGCCAAGCTTAAAAAGCTAAACAGGCCTGTTGATAAAACCGTTACCCATAATGGCGTTACCGAAACAAAAACGCTGCATATTGCTGATTGGAACAGCGAACTTGGCCTTTTTATAGACGCTGACATTAACAAACCTGCTTTTAAAAATAGTTACCAGGTTATTGATGAGGATAGTCTTTTAGTTTATAAAGCAAAGGAAAAAGACCTTAAGGTGCGTGAGCTGATCATCAAACGGACAGGCGGGGGTATCAGGTACGTCCTCATTTATAACAAGGTTGAAAACCTGCTTTATAAAACCACCCAAAAACTCACCTATTTTCCTGATTCTGTTTACCGCATTGAAACGGTACAGCATGTAAAGTTATTGGGTACTAATACCTATTTTATCCAGGGTATATTAAAGTAGTTTTTTTATTTGCGGGCGGCAAGGGCCTCGCCAAGCTTTTGCTTTGAAAGGTCGATCAGTGCGGCTATGTCAGTACGGCCCTGGTTTTCTGCCAAAACCTTTTCAAGGTCAGCAACGGATGCTTTTAATGAATTGATCCCCCTTATTTTATCGTAATAACGCCCGGGTGCGGTCAATTTGAATACACCATATTCGCGATACGCGATTCCCCTGGTCTGAAAAAATTTATTGTTTGCATCGTTAGGGTCGATAGCAATAGCTTTGGTAAGATCAAATATAGCGCCTAATAAATACTGTTCCTTTTCGGCTGCTGAAACCTGAACATCTTTCCCCATATAACTTTTAGCTCTGGCCCGGTAATAATAGGCGCTGGCATCAACGGGGTTTATCTGCAATTCTTTGGTGTAAGCAGCAATTGATTTGCGGTAATTTTCGCTGTGATAATAGGAGTAGCCAAGCATCCAAAGCGCATTGGCATTGGTTGAATCCACCAGGCAAGCCCTTTCAAGCTGCATAACTGCCGCCTTAAAATCACCCTCCATTAAAGCCTGCTGGCCCAATTTTACATAGGAATTTTGAGCCGACGTGTTTTCGAATGAGGCAACAAGCAGAAACGAAATGATTACCGAAAATCTCATCGGGGCTTTAATGTTTATCAAAACAGTACAACAATAACTGATATTTTTAGAAATTATTATGTCGGTTAAACCGTTTTTTATCAAATCTTTTGATCCTAAGAAAATAAAAGAAGGCGATTATATGACTTTTTTTCATCTTTATCAATTTTTTTTCAATCATTTATAACGATACGGAATTATTATAAACTTCATGTAATCAATATTTTATGGGTTTAATCCAAATGTTGCTCAATTATAGCTTATATTGGCACATGTCTTGACCAATAACTCCTGAATGATAGCAGGATGCTATTTGAACGGTTTTATTGCCTGTAGAACTTTACATGCTGACAATATGGCGTTTTTTATTTTTACAACGAGAGGTGTTTGATGAGTTTCGATCCATTTGATTTTAGAAGTGCTTTACCGGTTATAAACGAGGAGTCTGAATTTTTTCCTTTAATGTCATCAGAAGATGAGGAAGAAATGAACAACGAACTCCTGCCTGAAGTGTTGTCCATATTACCGTTACGTAATACAGTATTATTTCCCGGGGTGGTAATCCCTATTACCGTAGGCCGCGATAAATCTATCAAACTTATCCGCGACGCCAATAAAGGCAACCGGATGATCGGGGTAGTGTCGCAACAGGATGTGGGTGTCGAAGACCCAACATTTTCCCAATTAAATAAGGTAGGTACAATCGCCCTTATCATCAAAATGCTGCAAATGCCTGATGGTAACACCACAGTAATATTGCAGGGCAAAAAGCGGTTCGTTCTGAAAGAAGAAGTTCAAAGTGTGCCTTACATAAAAGCTTCTATTGAGCCCTTTAAAGAGGTAAAACACAAAGACGATAAAGAGTTTAAAGCCATGGTATCCTCCATTAAGGATATGGCCATGAGTATCATACAGCTTTCACCTAATATTCCGAGTGAGGCTGGTATTGCTATCCGCAACATTGAAAGCACTTCATTTTTGATCAATTTCATTTCATCAAATATGAATGCTGATATGAACGCCAAACAGCGTTTACTGGAAGAGCCAAACCTGCGCACACGTGCAAACCTGGTGCTTGAGCACCTCACCCTTGACCTGCAAATGCTGGAGTTAAAAAATCAGATCCAAAGCAAAGTGCGGGTCGACCTGGATAAGCAGCAGCGTGATTATTTTTTGAACCAGCAATTAAAAACGATCCAGGAAGAACTTGGCGGCAATTCGCCCGACCTGGAGATTGAAAGTTTAAAATTGCGCGGCGCTAAAAAGAAATGGGGAAAAGAAGTTAACGACCATTTTAACAAGGAAATAGAAAAACTGGCGCGCACCAATCCCGCAGCAGCCGATTATTCAGTTCAAATAAATTACCTTGAATTACTCCTTGATTTGCCCTGGAACGAATTTACCAAAGATAATTTCGACCTGAAACGGGCGCAAAAAATATTAGACAAAGACCATTTCGGGCTGGATAAGGTGAAACAGCGGATTATAGAATACCTGGCGGTGCTTAAACTAAAGCACAACATGAAGGCGCCTATACTTTGCCTTGTTGGCCCTCCGGGGGTGGGTAAAACATCCCTTGGTAAATCAATTGCCAGGGCGCTGGGGCGTAAATATGTGAGGATGGCACTGGGCGGTATTCGTGATGAAGCCGAGATCAGGGGCCACCGTAAAACTTATATAGGCGCCATGCCAGGGCGTATTATACAATCTGTTAAAAAGGCAGGTGCCGCTAACCCGGTTTTTATTTTGGATGAAATTGATAAGGTTGGCAATGATTTCAGGGGCGATCCGTCTTCTGCTTTATTAGAGGTACTGGACCCTGAACAAAACAGTACCTTTTATGATCATTATGTGGAAATGGATTTCGATCTTTCAAATGTAATGTTCATCGCGACAGCAAATTCATTAAGCAGCATACAGCCTGCCTTGCTTGACCGTATGGAGATCATCGAAGTAAGTGGTTATACCATTGAAGAGAAGATAGAGATCGCCAAACAACACCTGATACCCAAACAGCGCGAGGCTCACGGCTTAAAAACCAAAGATGTGGTATTAAAACCCGATGTAGTTGAAAAACTGGTAGTTGATTATACCCGCGAATCGGGTGTGCGGGCTTTAGAGAAAAAGATAGGTTCCCTTGTTCGCGGGGTAGCAAAAAGCCTTGCAATGGAAGAGCCTTATAACCCTGTTGTAAGCAAAAGTGATGTTGAAAGGATATTGGGGGCCCCGATATTTGATAAGGACCTGTACGAAGGCAACGACGTAGCCGGAGTAGTTACCGGACTGGCATGGACATCAGTTGGCGGGGATATTCTGTTTATTGAAGTGAGCTTAAGCCCCGGAAAAGGGAAACTTGCACTTACCGGCAGCCTGGGCGATGTAATGAAAGAATCAGTAAGTATTGCGCTCGCCTATTTAAGGGCCCATTCCGCTGAATTTAACATCGATGTACGGTTGTTTGACCATTGGGATATACACGTTCACGTTCCGGCAGGCGCAACCCCTAAGGATGGCCCATCTGCCGGTGTAACAATGTTAACTGCTTTGGTATCGGCATTTACGCAACGAAAAATAAAACCTCACCTGGCCATGACAGGAGAAATTACGCTGCGTGGCCGTGTGTTACCTGTTGGCGGTATCAAAGAAAAAATACTTGCCGCCAAACGGGCGAATATAAAAGAGATCATTTTATGTGCGTCAAATAAAAAAGACATCCTCGAAATCAAGGGTGATTATATCAAGGATCTTCAGTTTCATTATGTAACTGATATGCGCGAAGTAATTGATCTCGCGCTTTTGGATGAAAAGGTTAAGAACCCTATCGATTTGAGCGTAAAAGAAGAGAAAAGCCCTGTTTTAAATTAATAAACAATTTTTAGTAGCGCTATTTGTAGGGGTAACCCGTAACAAATGGCGCTATTTTTTTATTTGTAAGCGGCTGATAACTACCTGTTTTTACCTGTGGATAATGCCCTTTACCACCTTTCCTGAAACCTTTTACAGCCTAATGCCGTAATACGCACTATCATAATTATAAATTAATTATGATAATAGTTTAAAAAAAATCAATCTAAAACAATCAAAAAAAAATGAAGAAGGCCTTTTTATTAAAAGCTGTTTTTTTATTCCTACTTGTTACATCACATTTTTGTTTGAAGGCTCAAAACCTTGAAGAGGATACTGTAAAAAGAGACACTACAGTACCAAACTCAGCCAAACCCCGCACTGTTTTTCTTGAAGTAGGCGGCCCCGGACTTGCATTAACGGCAAATTATGACACCCGTTTTGGTGAAGGCCGTGATAAATGGGGTTACAGAATTGGTGCAGGTTATTATAATACTGGCTCAAACTGGGTAGCAACCGTTCCTTTTCAGGTAAACTATCTATACGGCTTTAAAAAACCAGGAGCCAGCAGTTTTTTGGAGCTTGGCGCCGGCACTACGTTTGTAAGGTCGCATGGCAGCACTACAGGTACAGTTTTTCAATTTGATAATATAACCGGTTTTATAGGTACCGCCACAATAGGTTACCGGTACCAGCAGGATAACGGCGGCATCAATTTCAGGATCGGTTTTGTGCCGATACTTTATGATGCAGGCCTTATTGCTGCAGGTGGCTTTAGTGTAGGTTATACTTTTTAACAACGCCAATTTGAAGTTTAGTTTGCAATACTGATTTAAACAAATATCTTTATTGCAAACCAAACTTTGTGAAACACTACCAACTTTTTAAGTTCATCTTCTGCTTTATAGCTTATTTTCTCCTTTCTAACTCCCTAAAGGCGCAAGCTGTAAAATCTTTAGCATTGGATTCAAGCCTGAAAACCAGGGCTCAAAATGTATTTGTTGAGTTAGGCGGACCCGGCCTGTATTTTTCTGCAAACTATGACACCCGCTTTTCAAAACGCAGGGATGGCATAGGAGGCAGGATAGGAGTGGGGTACCTTGACAACTACGGGTCATCTTTCACATCAGTACCAGTACAGCTAAATTATTTACTGGGAAAAAAAAGCAAGTATTTCGAAGCCGGCCTTGGCGTTACTTGGGTGTATTTTAAGGCTCCCGGGAATGTTTATTCAGATATTATTTATTTTAATAGAACCCAGGGGGGCAAATCAACTGTTTTGGGCACGATGACATTTGGGTACCGTTACCAGCCTGTTGATGGAGGCTTTAGTTTCAGAGCAAGCTTTAATCCCCTTTTTAACAGCTCAAATTTCGAACCATATGGGGGCCTAAGTGTTGGTTATACCTTCAAATAAGCAAATAAACATTTGGTATTGTTGTAATAACGAATTAATCAAATATCTTTATTCAAAACTATTGCAAATGAAAACCCGCCTTTTAAAACCTTTATTCTTGTTAATTCCTTTCTTTTTTTATCATTCTGCTACGGCGCAGTCTGTTGTTCATTCAAAAGCTGATTCTGCGCTAAACGCGCGTGCTCAAAATGTTTACATAGAGTTAGGCGGACCGGGCCTTTTGTTTTCTGCTAATTACGACACCCGTTTTTCGCAACGAAGAGATGGTCTAGGCGGAAGGATTGGCCTTGGATTTATAGCAAGCGGCGGTGTTTCGGTAGTTACTGTCCCTGTGCAATTAAACTACCTGTTAGGAAAGACAGATAAATATTTTGAGATTGGCCTCGGCGCTACTTATGCCTCATTTAACACAGGCGCCGATTTTTTATCATTAAATACCAACCCTGTAACCGCAAATACAGTTTTGGGAACAATGACCTTTGGTTACCGGTACCAACCGGTAGATGGCGGATTTAATTTCAGGGCCAGTTTTAATCCGATTTTCGACAGTTCGAATTTTGTGCCTTACTTTGGGCTAAGCTTTGGTTACACTTTCTAATGGCCACTATTTGATAAAAAACCTTGTTTTACAAGGTTTTTTATATTTTTACTACGAATTTATACAACCTGATGAGATTTAAACTGTTTACTTGGTGCTTCTTTTTTCTTTGTTCAACAGGCGTTTTCGCTCAAAACCACAGTACTGAGATCGGCGCTGAAACTGATAACGATTCCTATCTGCTTCAGGGGTCCGACAAGTATTATACTGATGGGATTTTTATTTACTACCGCCATGCCCTGAATGTGAGCGAAAGTTCAAAGCTACAGAACAAAGTTTTGGGTTTTGAATTCGGGCAAAAAATATTTAACCCCCAAAGCGGCAGCATCGCAAATGCCGAAGGGGTTGACCAACCGGGCCTTATCGACAGGCCTTTTGCTGCTTATATGTATGTAGGTGCATCATTAAACCTATTGTATAAAGATGAAAGCAGTTTAAAGCTTACCGCCCGGGTCGGTATCATTGGCCCCGGTGCAGAGGGCAAACAGATACAGGATTTTGTACATGATAATTTTGGTTTTTACCACCCCAGTGGCTGGGAATACCAGATCAATAACGAGGCCCAGCTAAACCTTTCAGCCGAATATAATAAACTGCTTTTAAGAGGAGCATGGATTGACGTAACTTTATCAAGTTATGTTAACCTTGGCAATGGGTTTACCGGGGCGGGTTTGGGTCCCTTGGTTAGGCTAGGGTCATTTAACCAGTTATTTAATTCGGTAAGTACGCAGAGTACAGCCATCAGAAAAGAAGTGGCCAATCCACTCAACAAACACGAAATATTCTTCTATTACAAACCATTAGCCAATTACGTGGCCTACGATGCGACCATACAGGGCGGCTTGTTTGATAACCACAGCGGGCTTGAGATCACTAAAAATAAAGAGCCTTTTATATTCAGCCAGCAATTTGGTGTAGCTTTCAGTACCAATCGTTTTGTTTTTGATATTGCAGCTATCTTTCATACTTTGGATGATAAGGAAATGGTGCAAACGCATCAATGGGCGGCGATTACAGGCTTGTATAGGTTTAAGTAAGGTAGTTGATGGTTCATAGTTCATAGTTCATAGCCGAACATTGCAGCTGCCATGAACCATGAACTATCAACGATTAACTATAAGCTATTCGTCAAACTTATTCTTCCGATTCTCCTTCTTCACAGAATTTAATCGTTTTTTTTCCAGCCGGGCCATTTTGGCAGCTTTGCTAACTTTTGTGGCTTTGCGTATTTTGGGTTGATGCAGGGCGCGGGTAAGCAATAGTATCAGCCTTTCAACCGCCTTTTCTTTGTTTAGGTACTGGCTGCGTTCTTCGTCGCAAATTACCTGTATCAATCCGTCTTTATTAAAGCGTGATTGTAATTTAAGGCTGATCAATTCCTTGTCCCCGTCACTGAAAATAGCTGAATTATCTACAGAGAAAAGCAACTCCACCTTGCTGGATACCTTGTTTACGTTTTGCCCGCCTTTGCCGCCGCTTCTTGATGTTTTATAGGTGATTTCCTTTTGCAGGTCGGCTTTTGTAAAGTTCATGGGCCTAAATTAGTTCATTAAGTTGGATAAATTAGATTGAGTTGAATAGGTTTTAAAATTCGATAAAATATTTTGGCAGCAGAATGTAACTTTGATAACTTCAGCAAATAACCCTATGGTATGAGCTGGTGATTTTTAACCCAATCAACTTAATCTAACTTAATCAACCACTCACTTATTCAACTACTCACTAAAAATACTTACTTTAGTAAACCATGAGTGACCATATTATCGTTGCCATTGACGGCTATTCTTCGTGCGGGAAAAGTACTTTGGCAAAAGCATTAGCCAAAAAATTGCATTTTGTTTATGTTGACAGCGGTGCCATGTACCGTGCTGTGGCCCTCTATTTTTTAAGGAACAATGTAAATTTGCAGGATAGCAGGCAAGTGGCTGATGCACTTAAAAAGATCCATCTCAATTTTCACTCGCGTGATTATGAAACACATATCACTTTAAATGATGAAGAAGTATCGGCTGAAATAAGGCTGATGCCTGTTTCCGAAAGTGTGAGTGCGGTATCTGCGCTTCATGAAGTACGGACAGAAATGGTAAAGCAACAACAGCGCATGGGCGGCTCAAAAAATATAGTGATGGATGGGCGGGATATAGGCACGGCTGTATTTCCTGACGCGACGGTTAAAATTTTTATGACAGCCGACCCGAAAGTCCGGGCAGAAAGAAGGTTTAAAGAACTGGCGCCCAAAAATCCTGATATTACATTGGAAGAAGTTTTTGAAAACCTGGCTCATCGCGATTACCAGGACACCACCCGGAAAGAGAGCCCGCTGAGACGCGCTGCAGATGCCATTATTTTAGACAATACGGACCTTACTCCTGATGAACAGTTGATGTTTGCGCTGAGCAAGGTGGAACCCTATTTGTAATTGCACCGATTGATAGAAATGATTACACCGATTTTTGGGTGACCCTGAAAAATCAGTGTAATTCAAATTTAATCGGTGAAATCAGTTAAACACTAAACCTTACGGCGGTCACCCCGAACTTATTTAAAAAATCAACCCCTTCATCACTGGCTATACCTTTATAGGCGGCATATGATCTGTCGAAAAATACTTTTTTTATACCCGCTGAGTAAATTAGCCTGGAACAAGGCAAACAGGGTGATAAAGTAGTATAAAGTGTAGCCCCTTCAAGGTTAGCGCCGTTTTTTACGGCGTACAGTATAGCATTCTCTTCAGCGTGCAGTGCAAGGGAACAGCTTCCTTTTGAATCACGCGGACAGCCAACACCAGGCCACTCCTCATCGCAGTTGTGGGTATGCGCAGGAGGCCCGTTATAGCCGATAGAAATAATCCTCGTATCCTTGGTTAAAACGGCACCGACCTGGGCCTTAACGCAGTGTGAGCGTTTGGCCAGGTCGGTTGCCAGATTCATGAAAATATGGTCAAAACTTAGTTTAGTCATTATGCTTAATGTCCGGCGCCTAATTCTACTTCGTGTTCTATCCCTTGTTTTTTGAGTATACCAATAATCCTCCAGCCATAAAAAGCAAGGTAGGAGAAACATAAAACAGGGATGAAATAAGACTGATGAATGCCCAAGATATCAGATAGTTTGCCTTGAAGAAGTGGAATAATGCCACCGCCAAGGATCATCATTACAAGGAAGGCTGAACCCTGTGAGGTATATTTGCCTAAGCCGGCAATTGCTAAAGCAAAGATAGAAGGCCACAAAATACTGCAAAACAAACCACCACTCATAAAAGCGTAGGTTGCAATGTTACCAGTAGTTAATAATCCTATTATCATAGCGGCCATTCCTAATAAGCCGAATATCATTAAAGTACGGGCCGGACGGTCCTGACCTAAGAAAAATCCTGCGATCTGGATAGCCACAACACCAGCGTATGCATACAATGGTGTAATGTTTTGACCGGAAATTGAATTTACTGCTAATACAACACCAAAGGCAACGTAAGGCACCACAATCAGTAAAACTTTTCTTAACCCTTTGGAAGGATTAAAAACAGCGATGGCTCCTGCCCAGCGCCCAATCATTAAACTGCCCCAGTACATTGAAATATAAGGTGCTATAGCCGAACCGGTGATGCCGCCAAAATCTTTAGTACCTAATAATGCGCCAAGGTTACTTTGAATGGTAACTTCAACGCCCACATAGGTAAAAATACCAATCATTCCTAAAACCAATTGAGGGTATTTCATTGCACCCCAGCCTTCAGGTTTTTTCTGCGCAGCAGAGTTGGCGAACAGTAAGCCAAATACCACAATCAATAAAGAAGTGATTGTTAATCCAAGACCCAGAAAATCCTTTTCTTTATTTGTTATAAAATGTAAAATGTATTCAGGCTGCCCGTAACGTGCAAAAATATAACCGAATATTACCACTAAAAAAGTTGTTATCACGATTAAGGTTGTCATTGCCTTTTTCGCGGGCTCAAAAGTTGGATCACCTTTCCCGGAAGGTACCTTTTTGGAAAAGAAGAAAAGCGCGGCAGATAACAAAAATAGTGCACCAACAAACATATACAGTATTTCCATCTTATCTAACGAGTTTGCTTTTTGAGCAAATTGTTTGATATACTCCTGGTTTACGTTAGCAATTACTCCAAACAGAGCGAATGAAACCACAACAGGACCGATAGTTGTTCCAAATGAATTAACTCCTCCGGCCAAATTTAAACGGTTTGATGCGGTATGTGGTTCACCTAATGACGCAGCAAACGGCTGCGCCGAAGTTTGCTGCAAGGAAAATCCTAAACCAACAATAAACAATGCGCCCAGGATGAGGATGTAATGTCCGGAAGTAACAGCCCAGATCATCAAGGCTGCACCAAACGTACTGATCAAAAGGCCATAGATAATACCTTTCTTAAACCCCCAGCCATTCAAAATATCCTTCCGGGCAATACTGCTGAAAATAAAAAGTAGCAAAGCCCCAATATAATATGCTCCGTAAAATGCAAAATCTATGAGTTGGCTCTGAAATTGATCTAACCCAAATTTGGCTTTACAAAAAGGGATGAATACGCCATTTGACGCCCCGATGAACCCCCAAAAGAAGAATACGGTAATTAGGGTATAGAGCGCCGATTTAAGATTTGTTGACTTGTTTTGTTCCATTGTTTATTTCGGTTTATAAAAGAGGTGTATTTAAAGCACTAAACTTAGTTATTTTTTGTAATTCTGCTATATTTTTTAATTAATTAATAACAAATTTAAGTTTGGTTGTTTACCATATAAAGTTGCATATTCGTGCGGCATTTTTAAATTGAACAAGAATAGAAGCCTAAATTAATGATAGAAGCTGTTATTTCGGGTATTGGATTTGGATTAGTGCTTACGTTTTTAACCGGCCCGGTATTTTTTGCGTTAATAAAAACCAGTATTGAAAAAGGCTTTCACGCCGGCATTGCTTTGGCTTTGGGTGTTGTTTGCAGTGATATGTTTTTCGTTGGCGCCATTTTATTCGGATCTCAATACTTTGATGTTTCCGCTCAAGACAAAATTTACGCCGGGATAGTGGGCAGCTGTGTTTTAGCCGGCATAGGGATTTACTACATCTTTAAAAAGGCCAAAGTGAACTACACCAATGTGGTGCCCACAAGGATGCACAGGGCCGGCTACTTTTTAAAGGGTTTTGCCATGTGTATTTTTAATCCGACTATACTGTTTCACTGGACGATAGTTATCGGCGCAGCGAGCACAGTTTATCACCAGGGCGTACCTAACAGGGCATTAAAAATAGGGATCATGTTTTTAACTATCCTGGTAGTGCAGTTTGGCATGGATACGACTAAGGCCTTTTACGCTGATAAACTGCGCGACAGAATCTCTGTTAAATTTATTCACCGTCTTAACCAGGTCGCCGGTATTGCGCTGATCATTGCCGCGATGGTGATACTGGATAAACTGGTTACCCATTTTATTTTTTCTCCTCCCGGGGCATAAAACAGGAGTAAAATGTTTGTAAAAATAAAAAAGAGATTTGTTTTAGTTTTTATTGCACTTTACTTAAATTACGCCTATGGGCAAACACCTAAAGTTGTTACCGGCACTATAATTCATTATCAAAAGTTCAGCTCGAAGTTTGTTCCCGCACGCAATGTTGATGTTTGGTTGCCTGAAGGTTATCGTCCAAACCAAAAATACCCTGTTTTGTATATGCACGATGGCCGGGCACTTTTTGATTCTACGATCATGTGGAACAAACAGGAATGGGATGTTGCCGGGATTTTAGGCAAACTGATAGCGGCAGGGAAAATCCGGAAATGCATTGTTGTGGGGATCTGGAACGGCGAAGAAAATCGCCATAGCAAGTATCTGCCTCAAAAGCCTTTTGAAGCACTATCTCCCGCACAGCAGGATTTGATCTACAGCGTTGGTAATCATAAATTGTTTTCGGAAAAAATTGAATCAGATAACTATTTGAAATTTTTAGTTTTTGAACTTAAGCCGTTTGTTGACCATAGTTATCAGACTTTGGCTGATCGCCGTAATACTTTTATAGCAGGCTCCAGTATGGGCGGATTGATATCGCTTTACGCCATTTGTGAATATCCGGATGTTTTCGGCGGTGCTGCTTGTTTATCCACGCATTGGACCGGCTTTTTTACTGCAAAAGATAATCCTATACCAGCGGCGATGATGCAATATTTGAAAACTAACTTACCGAGTGCCAAAAACCATAAGATATATTTTGACTATGGCAGTAAAACGCTGGACACATTATACAGACCTTTTCAACAGCAGGCTGACGCTATAATGCGACTAAAAGGATACACCGCTAAAAACTGGATAACCAGGGAGTTTATTGGTGCGGATCATTCGGAGAAATCATGGAACAAGCGGTTTAATATTCCTGTTATGTTTCTTCTGGGTACAAAATTCACAAAATAGGTAACCGTCCATAGGTTTATATTTAATGATTAGCTGGCGTTATTAAGTTCGCCAACTAATCATCATTAAATTACATATAACCACGCTGATTCTTTCCTTCCATCCAGTTCACAAAGGCACGGTTTACTACTTTGTTACCCCCAGGTGTAGGGTAGTTGCCGCTAAAGTACCAGTCGCCTGCATGGTCGGGACATGCTTTGTGCAGGTTATCAAGGGTTTGGTAAAGTACCTTAACCTCGCATTTTATTTCTTTTGGGGTGATGATCTTTGCAATTCTGTCAGATATTTCCTGGTCAGTAAATGGCTCATAAATTGCCTGTACATAATTTACCACTTTTTCCTTTGGCAATCCGGCGCTGTCTTTACATTTTTGGTAAACACCCAGGATAACATCTTCTTTGCCGGCATCTTTTAACAGGCTGATTGCCGCTTCAAATGCAACAAACTCG
>NZ_CAIWNH010000265.1 GCF_903913935.1 uncultured Mucilaginibacter sp. | reverse complement strand
GTTAGGATGTGGAGAACGCTCTGCGTTCCCCACATCCTAACACGACAAACAAGCAACAAATAGTCTTAACTTTATAAAAAAAAGTGACAACCTTTTCCAGTACGACTCACCTGATTTATAAAAACAACCGGAAATAGACTGTAATAGAAAGAATTACATAAAAGTACGCACAGGGGATAGCGACCAAAATGACCCCGGACATATTTATTAAATTATTTTTTAACAACAATCCCCTGCCTGCACCAGCAAACAAGGGATGTCAATATTTAGAGAATGAAAAAAAGCCCTAATAAGATTAGTTTCTCCTGTTAAAAAGGAATGATGCGTAATATAATAACGTAGCCAAGGCACTAAGGGCGGCAACAACGTAAGTCATGGCAGCCCACCAAAGGGCGTCTTTAGCCTGTGTATGTTCCTGGTTGGTTTGCATTACACTATAATTGTTGTTTAGCCAGGCAATAGCCCGGTTGCTGGCATCAAACTCTACCGGCAGGGTAATAAAACTGAATGTAGTCACCAATGCAAGCGCTGCTACCCCGATCGCCAGCACAAAAGGGTTGTGCATAAAAAACAACAGCATCACCCCAATAAATAATGTCCATTGGGTTAGGGTTGAGGCCACATTAATAACAGGCACCATTGCGGTGCGCATGCTTAACCAGCTGTATGCCTTTGCATGCTGCACTGCATGGCCGCATTCGTGCGCGGCAACAGCTGCAGATGCTACGCTCCTGCTGTAAAATACGTCAGGGCTAAGGTTTACCGTTTTATCTTCGGGGTTATAATGGTCGGTCAGCTGCCCTTCAACCGAAATTACCTTTACGTCATAAATACCGTTATCGCGCAGCATACGTTCCGCCACGTCCTGACCCGAAAGCCCGGATAACAAAGGCATTTGCGCGTATTCATTAAATTTACTTTTAAACCGCCCTTGCACTATAAAACTCACTATCGCGATGACGATCATTAATAACCATGCTAATCCCATATCTATCTTTAATAATCTGAATAAACTGTTTTTATTATTTTTACTTTAATTTCTAAAGCCAGGAAACATAAGCTGAAATAATATTTCAATACTTTTGACACCTGACTTTCAACTATATTACAAGGTAAATCAAAAAGTATTCCGTAAAACATCGTATCAATTGGAAACTAACACATTTTCGTACTGGGAACGCACCGCGTTTATTGATAATGCCGACATCATCGTCATCGGCAGTGGGATTGTTGGGCTAAGTGCGGCACTGCATTTAAAAAAACAGCAACCCGCACTAAATGTGCTGGTAATTGAGCGCGGCTTTTTACCCACCGGCGCAAGCACCAAAAATGCCGGTTTTGCCTGCTTTGGCTCTGTATCTGAGCAACTTGTGCTGCTCGAAAAATCTACCGAAGAGGAAGTTGCCCGACTGGTGGGCTATAAATGGCGCGGGCTGCAGCGCCTGCGGGAAAACCTTGGGGATGCAGCCATTGATTACCAGCAGCATGGAGGCTATGAGATATTTATGGATGGCGACAAAGAAAAGGGAGATTATTGCCTCGGTCAGTTGGACAGACTGAATAAAATATTTAAAGATGCCATTGGGCACAGCGACATTTATGCAGCTGCGAATGACAAAATAACAGATTTTGGTTTTAAAGGAGTTAGCCGGATGATCTATACTCCTTACGAGGGGCAAATCCATACCGGCAAAATGATGCGGTCTTTATTAAAAAAAGTTTATGACCAGGGAGTGATTGTTCTAAACAATTGCGAGATCAGGGAAATTAAAAATGAGGGGAATTCCGTCTACCTGAAAACGTCACAGGGCTATTTTAAAGCCGGGAAAGTGATATTGGCCACCAATGCGTTTGCCAACCAGCTGTTTCCCAAATTGAAAGTTATTCCCGGCAGGGGGCAGGTTTTGATTACCAGGCCAATTGAAGGCTTAAAACTGAAAGGTACCTACCATTTTGATGAAGGCTACTATTATTTCAGGAATATTGACGGCCGTGTTTTATTTGGGGGCGGGCGTAATCTGGATTATAAAACCGAAGAAACCTGGGATTTTGGACATACCGAAACAGTGAAAAACAAACTGGTAAATTATCTTAAAGAGGTAATATTGCCCGGGCAGCATTTTGAAGTTGATTACTGGTGGAGTGGTATTATGGGTTTTGGTGAAGACATCAGCCCGATAGTGAAACAGGTTGAACCTAATATTTTTTGCGCAGTTAGATGTAACGGAATGGGCGTGGCGATGGGCAGTTTGGTGGGGGAGGAAGTGGCGGAGTTGGCGCTTTGATGTCGGATTTCGGGATTTCGAACTGCCTGCCGGCAGGCAGATTTCGGATGTTTTGTTGATGAATTTTGGAAAAATGACATTCATTGCCAATTTAAAATCGTAGTTTCGGGTATGTTGAATGAAAATGAAAAATTAAATATCGATGATATTATAGCGTCACTGCAAAGTTTAGACAATAATGAGCGGGCGAGGCTTCAAAGCGCGTTGTTCCATCTTCAGAACGACCTTGATCTTAAAGAGGCGATCAACGAAGGCCTGGATGACATCAAAAATGGCCGCGTAAGTTCTCATGAGGCTGTTATGAAGGAAATCAAAGAGAGTTATAGTTAATAGAATTTCGGATGTCGGAATTCCGGCGTCTGATTTGTTTAATAAAGTAAGGCGGGAGGAAGGACTTTATTCTTTGATAGCAATAACCGTTACCATTCTGTTTACAGTCCCATCGAAAATAATTTCCAGACCGGATTTCGTAAGGCAATTTCTAACAAATGCGGGTTTCAGGCGAATTTTTTCATACGAGCTTAGGCTTTGCTTCCAGCCTGTTAGTATTTTTTCGTATAGCAGGTCTATTAAGCCCACCTTTTCAGGAAAATATTCCAGGAAACAAGTTAATATTCTAATCTCGTCGTTTTTAACGGGAATGAAGTGCTCGTTATCCAATAATTCAGTGGTATAATCCCTAAAAGAAAGAAGCAATTTGACGCCGGCGGATAGGGTATCGCAACAATAGTAAAGTAATTGTTCAACTTCGGTGGCGCTGTCTAAATGGGTAAGGTATCGCCCCAGCAAATGATAAGTTCCGGCCGGGGATCGGCATATTTCTTTATAGAACGGATATCGTCCTCAATTACCTCAATATCAATATTTTTACTGTTTTGTTTAAGCTCGGTTAACAGCTGCTGGTTAAAATCAATCGCTTTAACTTGAAAACCAAGCTTTGCAAGCGAGACACTTTAGATGCCATGCCCTGCACCCAGGTCGATGGCGTTCATGGTTGAAAGGGGTAAAATATTTTGCTCATGCAAAAATTGCTGGAGCTCTTTTTGTTTCACTTCAAAATCGCCGGCCATCCACGAGTAGAAGTCGCCCAGATGATGGTTGCAATGCTCTTTCGCCATCATTTTTTTAAAGTCAAAGTCAACAAAAATAAAACTACTTCTGCCGGACAATTTCACAAACTATCACCACGCTGCCGGCTTGTTATCCCCCATCCGCGCTGTTTAAAACAATTCCACCAGCCGTTCCAAAGCCATGCCCCTTGATCCCTTTATTAAAATGGTTGAGTTTTTTATTGGGTTAGCTTTCAGGGCGGTAATTGCATCTTCCGCAGTATCGAAAAATACATTTTTGTCCATGGTCCATGGTCCATGGTCTATGGACTTTGCCGCGTGAGCAAATTCTTTCCCAATAAAAATACGCTGATCAACAGGTGTTTCCAACGCTTTTTGTATGATGGCGGTGTGTTCAGCTGCGGCTTCATCGCCTAATTCAAACATATCGCCCAATATCAACACTTTCCGGTCAGCCTTAATTTTGCCGATGTTTTCAATAGCCACCTGCATACTGCTGGGGTTGGCGTTATAATAATCGCAAATCAGGGTATTGGTGGCCGTCTGGGTAATTTGCGAGCGGTTGTTTTTAGGCTGATAGCCCTCCACGCCTTTATTTATCTCCTCATCTGACAAGTTAAAAAAAACGCCGATACAGATAGCTGCCAGGATATTGGCCAGGTTATACGCGCCGGTTAATTGGGTTTTTACTTTGTTCCCGTCGGTTCCGATTTTTCTGTTCCATTTTAACGAAAGGAACGGCCCGTTTTCGGTAAGCTTGCCATAAATATAATTAATGTCCGACCGGGTGCCGTAGTTGTATACATTTTCAATATCCCTATGCAGCTGCATTTGGATCAGTTCAAAGCTGTCTGTGTTGATAAAAACCGTTCCGCCACTATTTTTCAAATAGTCATACAACTCACCCTTGCCTTTTTTTACCCCTTCAAAGCCGCCAAAACCTTCCAGATGAGCCTTGCCAACATTGGTGATGAGGCCGTGACTGGGCTGCGCTATGCTGCAAAGCAATTCAATCTCTTTTTGATGATTTGCGCCCATTTCAATCACCGCTATTTCGTGTGTGGCATCAATGGTTAATATAGAAAGCGGCACACCGATATGGTTATTGAGGTTGCCCTGCGTTGCCTGCGTTTTAAAATGCTGCGATAACACCGAATTGATCAGTTCCTTGGTGGTGGTTTTGCCGTTAGTGCCCGTTAGCCCGATGACGGGGATCGTTAGCTGCCGGCGGTGATGTCTTGCCAGGTCCTGAAGCGCGGTTAAGACGTCATCAACCAGCAGGTATTTTTCAGTCAATTGATAGGCCGGGTTATCAATTACAACGTAGGCCGCCCCGGCTTCAATAGCTTTTTCTGCAAAAGTATGGGCATCAAACTTTTCGCCTTTCAGGGCAAAAAATAAGCTGCCGGGTAATATTTTCCGGGTATCGGTACTGATCAGCGGGTGCTGAAGGAAAAGCTTGTAAATCTCTTTTGTAGAGGTCATCATCAATAAATATTCCAGTTCTTAATTTTTTTCTTGTAGAGACGCAAAATATTGCGTCTCTACAGGCCTATATCATCCCCACCTTTCTCATCCAGGCAATTACGGCCCGTATTTCACCATAACTGTATTCTTCTCCTAAAACTTCTTTTAGCGGAGATAGTTTTTCGGCGCCGTAACTTTCAACGGCATCCTGTATTTTTTTCTTTTTTTCTTCTGTTACCAGGGTCGATAATTCCAAAGCGCCGGTGTAAATATAAAAACTTAAATGGCCTTCAATAGTAGATGTGGCCAATCCGCGTTCGGCGGCGATCTCCGGGATGGTTTTGCCAGCTTTATGCAAAGTAAAAGTATGGAAAGCGGTATCAGCCGGTTTGCTGCTTCTTTCGGACCGTTCGGTTTTTATTTTCCGCTCCCGCTTGGTTGTTTTTTGTTTTATTTTGGAGGTCAGACCTTTCTGTGCGCAAAAGTCTTTTACGGGCAATAAAAATTCGCGGCCGTACCGGGCCAGTTTTATCTCACCAAAGCCTGAGATCAGGCGCAGCTCATCCAGGCTTTGCGGCAGATAAGTGGCAATCTCCACCAAAGTAGCATCTGACAGAATGATATAAGCCGGCACATTTTCATGCAGTGCAATATCTCTGCGGATATTTTTTAGTTCGGTTAACAGTTCTGCCTCAAATGGGAATGCAGCCTCGGCATGCTGGTGTTCTTCAATAGTTTGCGATTCAATCAGCATCACCTTTTCCAGTCCTTTAAGCACCGCATCACTTTTTGGCGTGAGTTTTAACACCGGGTAGGCATCATCCGAAACATACAAATAGCCCATGCCAGTGAGCTCGCGGATATAGCGCAGCCAATCGGTTTTGCTGATGTCGGCACCGATGCCATAGGTTTTTAGTGCTTTATGTTCTTCCCTTATTTTTTCATTTTTTGAGCCGCGCAAAAAGTCGATCACATAGGTGTAGCCAAAACGCTCCTTTAACCTGGCCACTGCCGACAATGCTTTTTGGGCGATGAGCGTGCCGTCGAATTTTTTAAACTCGGTTAAACAGTAATCACAGGAGCCGCAGTTTGGCGGAGAATCCTCATCGAAATATTTTAATAAAAACTGCCTGCGGCAAGCCTGCAGCTGGCAATAACGTACCATATCGTTCAGCTTGTTCAGCATCACCTGGCTTTGCTCGGGGTTATCGGCGATCATGGCAAACTGTTTCAGCTTAATGGCATCGCCTGGCGAATACAGCAGCAGCGCTTCCGAGGGAAGCCCGTCGCGCCCTGCACGGCCGGTTTCCTGGTAATAGCCCTCAATGTTTTTGGGCATATCGATATGCACCACATAGCGTACGTTTGATTTATTGATACCCATACCGAAGGCGATGGTGGCAACAATGATCTTGATGTCGTCGCGCAAAAATGCCTCCTGGGTTTTAGCTTTCAATGCATTGTCCAGGCCGGCATGGTAAGCCGCGGCTGCAAAACCTTCGGCCTTCAAATCAGCGGCTAAAGATTCTGTCGATTTACGCGACAGGCAATAAATGATCCCCGACTCGTCTTTTCGCTCGTCTAAAAAAGCGAGCAACTGGTTAAGGCTTTTTCGTTTGGGCACCACCCTATAGGTAATATTTTCGCGGTTAAAGGAGGAAATAAATACAGCGGGGTCCTTTAGGTTTAATTTTTCGAGGATATCCTTTTTGGTGAGTTTATCCGCCGTTGCAGTTAGCGCTATAACCGGAATGTTAGGAAACTCCAGCTTTAAACCAGCCAGCGCCAGGTATTCAGGCCGGAAATCGTGCCCCCAGTGCGAAATGCAATGTGCCTCGTCAATCGCGATGAGCGAAACCGGCAGCGTTTTTAAAAAGCCGATCATGTTACTCCCATTGCCGAACAAGCGTTCTGGCGCAAGGTAAAGCAGTTTGATTTGGTTGTTACGGAGTTTGGTAGTGAGTTGTACCTGCTCCTCTGGATTTTGGCTCGAATTGAAGAATGCTGCCGGTATTCCGTTTACATTCAGGCTATCCACCTGGTCCTTCATCAGGGCAATAAGCGGCGAAATTACGATGGTGAGCCCATCCAGCATAACGGCCGGCAACTGGTAGCATAATGACTTGCCGCCGCCGGTAGGCATCAGCGCCAGTACATCTTTTTTGTTTAAAACATGATCGATAATGGCGCCCTGTTCGTGCCGGAAGGCACTGTAGCCGAAATATTTTTGAAGCGCGTGTACAGGTTCCATAGTTTAGATGTGATGATATGCAAAGGTGCTGAAAATTTTTGTCGGAACTAAGATTTTTAGGATTTTAGGAGGAGAGGTTTGATGCATTTAAAAATAAGAGTTCATAACCTTTCCAATTCCGCCGGGTAAAAGGCAGAAAAAGCAGCCGTTAACGAAGGGTCTTTATGCCTAACACCCAAATCATTCTAAAAATCTCTTTCATCCCGGTTAAGACAAATTATTTTTTTAAATTAGCCTTCCTATACTGACCCCATGAACAGAAAGCTGACCTGCCTTTTTTTTACTTTTTTTATTGCTGTTTCATCAGCCCTTTCCCAGGAGATTCGTTCGCCCGAGCGATTTTTAGGATATAAATTGGGCGAGCAATACACACCGCATTACCGCATTATTGAATATTTCAAATACATAGCGCAGGTATCAAAAAACGTAAAGCTGGTGCAATATGGCAGTACCAATGAGGGCAGGCCGCTGATGGCGATGTTTGTTGCCTCGGACGAAAACATTGGAAGGCTGGAAGAGATCAGGAAGAACAACCTCCATTTGGCTGGTTTAACGGAAGTTGAGGCAACGTGTGGTAGTTTTGGAAAAATTGGAAATTTAAATACCAGCACCATTATTGAAAAAACGGTTAGTGCCAGCGCAAGCGCAGATGAAATTGCTGCTGCCACCATCAAAACTCCAGTTATCTGCTGGTTAAGTTATAATGTACATGGCAACGAACCTGCTTCGAGCGAAACGTCTATGCAGGTATTATTTGACCTGGTTGATCCGGCAAATACGCAAACAAAAGCCTGGTTAAAAAACACGCTAGTTGTCATCGACCCCTGCTTAAACCCGGACGGCCGCGACAGGTATGTTCATTTTTACAATTCAGTGCGCGATGGGTTGCCCAATGCCAGCCCTTCGGCCCGTGAGCATTCAGAACCATGGCCACAGGGAAGGATAAACCATTACTACTTCGACCTGAACCGTGACTGGGCATGGCAAACTCAAAAGGAATCGCAGGCCAGGGTAGCGCTGTTTAACCAATGGCTGCCGCAGATCCATGTAGACTATCACGAACAGGGCTATAATGCACCTTATTATTTCGCGCCGGCTGCCGAACCGTTTCACAAAGTGATTACCCAATGGCAGCGGGATTTTCAAACCGTTATCGGTAAAAATAATGCTAAATATTTTGACCAGAATGGCTGGCTTTATTTTACGCGGCAAGAGTTCGACCTGTTGTACCCCTCATATGGTGATACCTATCCTATCTATAGCGGCTCCATCGGTATGACCTATGAACAGGGGGGGATCGGCGCAGGCCTTGCGATAGTTACCAGTTCAGGCGATACCTTAACCCTTGCTGACAGGATCGCCCACCACCATTCAACCAGTATCAGTACGATTGAAACCGCATCTGCAAACGCCCAGAAACTGGTGGAAGAATTTAAAAAGTTTTATGATAAAAGCCGCATTAATCCGCCGGGGGAATACAAAACATATGTGATACAAAACGACAACAGCGACAAGATCAGCGCGCTCACCACCCTGCTTGCCAGGAATAAAATTGAATATGGTTTTGGCCTTAAAGGGACTGTGAGCGGGTACGATTATGTGACCGGTAAAACGGAAAGCTACAACCCGGGCCCGAATGACCTGGTGATCAATGCGTATCAATCAAAATCTGTTTTGCTGAATGTATTGTTTGAACCCCGGACATTTGTAGCGGATTCAAATACTTATGATATCACCGCGTGGTCGCTGCCGTATGCTTACGGTTTAACGGCCTATGGCGTAAAAGAATCATTAAAACCGGTCTCATCAACCACGTACTCAACTAAAGAGGTAGCGATTGCTAACCCAAGGGCCTATGCGTATGTTTCCGCCTGGCAATCAGTGGCAGATGTTAAATTTCTGGCGGCGCTGCTAAAAAAAGGAGTTAAGGTACGCTATTCAGAAAAGCCATTTGAAGCCGGTGGTAAAAAGTTTGCAGCAGGGTCGCTGCTCATCACAAGAGCGGGTAATGACCGGGCAGATTTTGATGGTGATGTAACGAAATTGGCTGGCAGTCTTAACCATGAACTCGTTCCTTTAATGTCAGGTTTTGTGGATAAGGGCCATGATTTTGGTTCGGGTGAGGTGCATTACATCCGCCCACCACATGTGATACTGATCGCGGGTGAAGGCGTGTCTGCCGAGGCGATGGGCGAAGTATGGCATTTATTTGAGCAGCAGATAGGATACCCGATCACGCTTGTTAAGTATCAGGATCTTAAACGAGCGCGGTTACAGGATTTTGATGTGGCCATTTTTGCTGACGGCGAATATGAAGATTTTCCATCAGAAAGGTTGCAGGGCTGGATACGCGATGGCGGCAAACTGATTGTGATGCAAAATGCAGTGGCTGAACTTGCTGACAAAAAAGGTTTCGACCTGAAAAGGAAAGACGACAAAAAAGACGAGAAGAAAGATGATAAAACAGAGGATAAAGCTAAAGTTCCTAATTTAGGCTTGTACGCTAACCGCGACCTGGATGCTATTCGCGCAACGGTACCGGGAGCGATCTATAAGATCAATCTCGATAACACCCACCCGCTGGGCTTCGGCTTGCAATCCTACTATTATTCACTTAAACTGAGCGATGATATTTATGATTACCTGGGTGAAAACGACTGGAATGTGGGCACTGTTAAAAAAGACGGGTACATTTCCGGATTTGTGGGGCAAAAGAGCAAGGATAAAATTAAGGACGGGATGCTGATTGGTGTGCAGCCAATGGGCCGTGGCAATGTGATCTATATGGTTGATGACCCTATCTTCCGCAGCTTTTGGGAGAATGGGAAATTGCTTTTCAGCAATGCGGTATTTATGGTGGGGCAGTAAACCGGTGGGCAGTTAGCTGGTTTAAGCGTAATGGTTACCTGTTTAATTCAGGATGTAAACAGAATCTTTTTTTAAACTTGATGCACAACAACCAGCTTTGAATTACCGCAAACAACTTTTTTACCTTATAACGGTTTCAACTTTAATTAAGATATTCAGTGCCTGCACCCAGGAGTTGAGTAATGTGGAGGCCTATTACCGCGCACTGGCAACCCAAATGCAATGGAACTATTTTGACCACCCGCCCATAGTTGCCTGGCTGATCCGCTTAACAACCCTAAATTTATCGCTCCATAGCGAAATTTTTGTACGGCTCGGGGCGATCGTGTCTTCCGCCATTTGTATATGGCTGATGTTTAAGATCGGTACTGCGCTTTACAATGCCAGGGCAGGCTGGTTTGCCGCACTGCTGTATGCCACTTCTATTTATGCGGGTATGAGCATAGCGGCCTTTATTTTGCCCGACAGCCCGCAAATGGTATTCTGGCTGGCTTCCGTTTACACGCTCATCAAAATTGTCCGCCTTGCCCCCGGTAAACCGCAGTATGGCTATCAATGGCTGCTATTTGGCCTTTTTGCAGGTTTATCCATTATGTGTAAGGTGCATGGTGTGCTCTTATGGCTGGGAGCGGTGATGTATTTGTTGTTTTACAACCGCACCGCATTTAAAAATAAATATGTTTTTATGGCGATGGGAATTACGGTCATCATCATATCGCCAATCCTCCTCTGGAATATTCAGCACGATTTTATAAGTTACCGGTTTCACAGCAGCCGGGTAACTATCGCCGGTTCACCGGTTAATAGCGCCCGGTTCCTTAAACAATTCATATCGATTGTGTTTTCAACAGGGCCAATACATTTTGTACTCCTTTGTATCGGTATATATGCAGCCGTCAGGGGCAAATTGCTGGCAGGGAAAAATGAATTAAAGATGCTGTTGCTATGTAGCCTGCCATTGATCATTATCGTGCTGCTAATCAGTTTGTTTAATGAAGTATTGCCGCACTGGCCCGGACCCGCACTAAGTACCTTGTTGCTGTTGCCTGCGGTTCAGCTGGCGGTTAAGCCGGAACACGGCAAAAGGCGGACACCCCGGGTTTTAAAGTTTAGCATAGCTTATTTTGTACTGGTGGTATTGCTGGGGGCTTTAAGCATTAATTATTTCCCCGGTACGCTATCGGCAGAAAAACAGGGCATGAAAATGGGGGCTGACGATGCTACATTAGATATGTATGGCTGGAGGCAGGCCGGAATGAAATTTGATTCTCTTCACCGTATGGATCTCGCAATGAGAGTGATGCCCGCGCAGGCACCAGTTATTATCGCCGACTGGATCACCGCCGCGCATATTGATTACTATATCGGCGAACCGGCAGGTGTTGAAACCTGGGGTTTGGGTGATGCTTTCAGCCTTCACCAGTACTACTGGATGAATGATTATAAAAGGCCATTATTGAAGGGCGAAAGCGCCTACCTGGTCATCCCTTCTAATTTGTTTTCATTCAAAAATTTCAATAAGGTAACGGGTGAATTTCGCAACTATAATTTCGCGCTCATCTTTCCTGAATACCGGGGCGGGATGATTTGCAAGGAATACTACGTTATTAGGTTAAATGGGTACAAAGGGCAGCAAACCGCCGGCGATAAGTAAGTTAATAGCGTTGTGCCGGTATCAAATTGAGCCGCCTTCAACAATAATTGATTCGGTTTTTAGTTCCAGAAACGCCGTGCTTCCGGCAAGGCAGGCGAGCATGCGGGAGAAGGCCAGTTTCGCCAATTTAAAACCGCTGGTTTCAATATAAGTGATCTGTGGGACGTAGAATGTTGGGATCTGCCCTTCACTGATCGCTAAAATGCCGATGTCAGCGGGTGGCCGTAAGCCGAATGTTTGAACCGCCCGCATTACCCCAATCAGTATTTCATCGCTCATACAAAATATAACATCAGGTTGTTGCGGTTGCGCTAACTGTTCCATAGTATATTGGTATGCAGTTGCCGATGTGTCTGCGTGGTAAATACTAAGACAGGCGCCAGCGTTGTGACGGGTGAATGTGTCCTTAAAAGCATTTAGCCTTTTTTGAGTTATGGAAAGCTGTTCGTTTCCAAAAATAGCGAGGATATTTTTTTTCTTTTTGAGGATCAAAGTTTCGGCTGACAGGAGCGCTGCTGATATGTCATCCACACAAACTTTATTACAGGCGTCCGGGGCAGGCACTTTGTCGAAAAAAATTACCGGGATGTGGCTGTCCTCGAGTTTTAAAAAATGACTGATGTCCGTTGTTTTTTGAGTGATGGATACAAATATGCCGGCTACCCGGTTTTGTTTGCAGCGTTTTATACATTCGAGCTCGGTTTGCGGGTCGTCGCCTGATTGCAGGATGAATAGCGAATAACTGTTGAGCCGCGCCTCTTTTTCCAGCGAACTGATAAAAGACTGGTAAAAGTCATTGGCGATAGAGGGAATGATCACCGCAAATTCCCTGCTGAAATTATTGCGCAGGTTAACCGCATAGGAATTTGGCTCATAATCAAGTATGGTGGCCAGTTCTTTAACACGGTTTTTGGTTTCGGCAGATATATCATCATGGTCCTTAAGCGCCCTTGAAACCGTGGAGATGCTCAGGTTGAGCAGATCGGCAAGCTTTTTCAAAGTAACTTCAGACATCGTGTAAAATAATTGGTGAATAAAAGTAGCTATTTTTTTGAAATAACACTTGTCAGCGGTCCGCTTTTAATCATGCTGATTAGTATTTCCGTGTTGCTCATGAGGCTTGTTTAATCGATATGTGGCTCAAAATAAGCGGCTTCTCCCGGCTATTTTTCAACCGCAAACATTACCGCAAACGTTTGCGGTTGGATTTTGGTGTGTTTCTGCTTCCCGGGCGATAAAACAGTCGATTTTAAAACATAGATTTATGTCAGCATACCAATTGAACCAGGCCGGTTATACCGGCATATTAAAAATTTTTATTGTGCTTTTGGAAGGTTTGTTAATAGTGATAATTGCAAAAATATGATAGTGATATTTTTTTTCGCGGCTGCGGTATTGATGGCCTGTACGGCGGTTTTATTTGTTCGGTTAAGGCGTGCAGCTGCTTTGGCTGCGGATGCGCTGCAAAAAAATGACCTGCTGGAACAGCAAAACACCAGCCTGGCTGAAAAAGCGCGGATTACTGAGGAATATATCGGCAGCCTGGTAAATGTAATATCCGGGTACCTGCTTAAAATAGAAAAGATCAAACGAAGTGTGGAGCGCAAGGTGATGGTAAAAAAATATGATGAAATAGGTTTATCCTTCAACGAGATCAACATCCGCAAGGAGCGCGAAGTATTTTTTAACGATTTCGATGTTGCCTTTTTAAAGATCTTCCCCACATTCCTATCAGAATTTAACGCAATGCTCCATCCTGAGGACCAGATCTGGCCAAAAGAAAACCAGCCCCTGCCTACCGACCTCCGAATTTTTGCGCTGGTACGCCTTGGTATTGCCGATTGCGAAACCATTGCGGGGATCCTGGAATACAGTGAACGCACCATTTACGTGTATAAAATGAGGATCAAAGCCAAATCGAAAGTGCCTGCTAACCAGTTTGACCACAATATCCTCGCCATCAACACCGCCTGTTTTGACAGGCCGGTTTATAGCCGGTCAGCATAAAATAACCACATGTGCAAACCTTGAAACAGGTCAGGCGCTACATATAACATTGCAAGCCTTTTTGGTTTTTAGTCCCGCCTTCACCTATTTACTTTGTGGTTGGATATTTGCGCTACTTAGTTTATCTTGATCCGTGAATTTAACACCGTAATATGTACGAACGGTTCTTCCAAAAGCTAAACGAAAGTGTTGACCTTACCAGCGCCGAAAAGGAGATCATCACTCATCACCTGCAACCCAAAAGACTTCGTAAAAAACAATATTTGCTACAGGCCGGGGATGTTTGCAAAGCCATTGCCTTTGTTGAAAAAGGTGCGCTGCGTGAATATTCGGTGGATGAAAACGGGAATGAGCATGTTCTGCAGTTTGCTTTGGAAGGGTGGCTTATTTCTGACCTGTACAGTTTTATAACCGGCGAACCGGCAACCTATAATATTGACGCGTTGGACGATTGCGAACTGGTGCTGTTGACCAAATCGGCTCAGGACGAGATTTTGAAAAAAGTGCCCAAATTTGAAACTTATACTTCGATGCAAATTACCGGCGCATACCTTGCGATGCAAAAAAGGGTAAATGCAATGATTAGTTTAAGCCCGGAACAGCGGTACCAGAATTTTATTAACCTATATCCCAATATCGCGCGGCGGGTACCGCAGCACATGGTCGCTTCGTACCTTGGCCTTAGCCCTGAAACATTAAGCCGCATCCGCAAAAGGATAGCAACAGCCCGGTAAGTTTGTTTGATCAGCCCGAACGATTGATTTAAATCAATGCTTTTTCTTGCCTGCGCTCAATGGAATCGGCCCGTGTTTAGCGTATTTTTGTATGTTAAAATATAGGCCAGCAAACAAAACGAACAAGTTTTCGGGTTTGCTAAAGCATATTAAAATAGAGGAAAATAAAAATGACTGATATAAATACCCTTAGGGGATTAAAGAATTTCACAAACACACTCGAAAAAAAAGCCTACCGTATGCCGGTGTTGTTTGTCGGGCACGGCTCGCCTATGAACGGGATTGAAGATAATGAGTTTAGCAGGCGGTGGACAGCAATGGCAAAGGAGATCCCGGTACCCAAAGCGGTGCTGATGGTTTCGGCGCATTGGTTTACCAAAGGCACCAAAGTTACCGCGATGGATTTCCCGCGGACTATTCACGATTTCGGGGGCTTCCCCAAGGAGTTGTTTGACGTGCAATACCCGGCACCCGGCGACCCGGCTTTAGCGCAGGAGACTGCCGCGATGATCCATTCAACTGAAGTAGAATTATCGCACGACTGGGGCCTTGACCACGGAACCTGGACCATTGTTAGGCATATGTATCCTTTGGAGAACATCCCGGTTTTGCAATTGAGCATCGACTATACCAAAGATGCGGCTTACCATTACGAGCTGGCTAAAGAAATTGAGCAGCTGCGTGATAAAGGTGTACTGATTATAGGCAGCGGCAACATTGTGCATAATTTGCGGATGGTGGCCTGGGACAGGTTGTACGAACCCAACTATGGCTACGATTGGGCGAAACAGATCAACGGCACTTTTAAAGACCTGATCGTTAGCGGGGACCATGATAGTTTGATCCATTACGAACGCCTGGGACAGGAAGCCATGATGGCCATTCCTACCCCTGAACATTATTTGCCTTTGATCTATACGCTGGGTTTGAAAGGTAAAAATGACGCGGTTTCTTTTTTTAATGACCAGGCCGTTGGCGGATCATTAACGATGACTTCGGTTAAATTCGACCCGATAAATTGATATAGATTTTATTTATAAAGTAAGGATGATATTATCGACAAATCAACCAAATCCCACTGCATTGCAGGAGGATTTCGTTTTAAAATACCTGGTTAATGAACTGCAGCCAGCCGCCGGCAAAAAAAAGGCCCTTATTTTAATGCACGGCGTAGGCGGCAACGAACAAAATATGTTTAACCTTTCCGGTTATTTTCCTGACGATTTGCTACTTGTCTCTGCGCGGGGGCCAAATACCCTTGGCAGTGGCAGGTATGCCTGGTTTGAAGTTGATTTTTCGACAGGTAACCCCGTGATCAAGGAGCAGCAGGAAGCGGAGAGCAGGGACCTTATACGGCAATTTATCCGGCAGGTAAAGCAAAAATATACATTGGAAGATGTGTACCTGGGTGGCTTTAGCCAGGGCGCTATCATGAGTTGCAGTGTGGGACTTACTGCGCCCGAAACAGTAAAAGGCATCATAGCCATGAGTGGAAGGATCCTTCAACAAATAAGGCCATCGGTGCAACCAAACCCGGTACTGGCCGGTTTAAATATTTTTGTTGCCCACGGTTTGCATGACTCCGTGCTACCCATTGCTTACGGGCGGGAGGCAAAAACTTATCTGGAATCATTAAATGTAAGGCTTACTTACCACGAATACCCGATAGCGCACCAGATTACTGCCGAAGAAATGGCGGATGTGGCGGCGTGGATGGGATAAAGAAGTGGGTGCTGGATATCGACTGTTTTCAATAACTGGATGGGTTCTAAGAATTAGAAAAAAAAATCGATAACAATGGTTACCTTTCTTGTTTTGGTGCGTACTAAGTAATAAATAAGATCAATTAAAGCACGCGACAGGTATTTATTATAATATTTTGTTCCCTACTTAGTTTTATCTTTTGTCATAACAGGTTATGTTGAAATACCCGGAAATTAAAATGTATAAATGGCTTATCTTTTTAGTGCTGCTCTTTGCTTTTTTTATACAATCATCGTGTAAGAAGGACAAAGCGCCTGCCGTTAACACAATTATCCCGGTAAAACCGCTCTATGCTGATTCCGTACTCTATATCCAAAATGCGAATCAGAACATAGTATACCCGGTCAGCGCTGTACAGGGCTCGTATACCTCTTTCCCTGGTGGGCTTAAAATTGACCAGGTCACGGGCGCTATTGATGTCAATAACAGCGAAACCGGGTTGAAATTTAAAGTCACCTTTACTGACCCGACCTCGGGGAATATTAAAAATGCTTTTATCACCATTTCGGGTATCAACTATAGAGACAAAATTTTTAACCTTGCGGCAGGCGACAGTATTGCCTCCCCCATTTATAATGCCGATGCAGGGGCACCGATCCCACAAATTAATAATGGCAGTACGTTCGATACTAACAGCGGCTGCAAAAACGCGGGAATAGAAGTAAACCCGGCCGACGGAACCATCAATCTGGCAAAATCAGTACGCGACCAGTTAATTGATACCGGTTCGACACAGGAAGTGAAGCTGCAGTACAAAATAAACGACCAAAGCAAAGAAGCATTAAACGGCCTGAATGTGAAGATCTATTTTTACCGAACTGCCAGTGAAATTCCGCAATACCTGCAGGATATTCTTACCGAACGGAAAACGACCATATTGGCCGCACCCATCAACCGATTTGCGTCCCTTGCATCCGCGCCGATGGCTTTTACTTCTGCGCAAAATAAACCCGGCAGGCCAAGGCCGCCCTGTATCATCGTAGTAAGCCGCTAAAATATTTTAATAAAAACAGATACGTATATTTGGGTATATTTATTCCATGCATTTGGTGAAATTATACATCTGTATATTATCTGCCTTTTTTTTATTTCAAAAGCCCCGGGTGTCTGAAAGGAACCGGACAGATTATAAACGGCTGTATTACCGGGCCGAAAAACTCTCCAATTCGGCTACCCCGTCAGCTAATACGGATAAGGAAGCACTTTCAAACTATGTTAAGGTGGTTCGTTTTCTTTCCGCTAAACATATTGACGATCATTTTCTTTTCAGGGCATATATTTCAACGGCTACGTTTTTGCAGGTATTAAACAGGCAAAGGGAATCAGTTATTTATTTGAAAAACGCGATAAGCCTGAAAGAGAATCTGCCCGATATTAGAGATTCGGCTTTTTTTAAGCCCCTGGTTTATTGCGGCAATGCCTATTACCAGCTTGACCAGCCGGACAGCGCTGCTATTTATTACAGCAAGGCTGAGCATATTGCAGACAACTACCCAAAGGTTAGCGAACTGGAACGGCTTTATAACACGCTTGGCGTAATCGCCTACTCATCTGGGAATTACAATCAGAGTGTAACCTATTACCAAAAGGCCATATCGACATTAACCGACCACCCGGTTTATGTTAAAACCTTTTTGGTTGTTTACCAAAATAACCTGGCATCGGCCTTAAAAAAACTAAAACGATACGATGAGGCCCTCAAAATCTACCAGGGCCTGCTCCCGTATGGTATTGAAACGGATGCTTTATTGCACAATATTGGGTCCGCATACCTGGCTAAGGGAAAATACGCCGAATCCATTCAATACCTGAACAAGGTAAAATACAATGATCAAAAAAAGTTCAATGATTTGGGCCGGGCATATTTTGGAGAAAAGGATTATGCACCTGCCGCTGTTTATCTGCAAAAAGCTGCTGACTTAAATACGAAGACCAACCAGGGGCGTAAATTTACTGACTATGGCATCACCTTAAAATATTTTGGCGACTTGTGGTTTGAAAAAGGGCAAACACTTACCGCTTTATCTTATTACCAAAAATCAATCAACAACCTGGTATTTGGTTATCGCGGCAGGGATATTTACGACAACCCGGCAACCTTTACAAGTGTATTTAATACAATGGAACTGCTGGAAACACTAAATGCTAAAGCCATCGCGTTTAAAAAAATGTACACTGAACGTGGCAAGGTGAAGGATTTGGAGGCATCACTGCAAACTTACCTTGCATTTTACAAACTGGCCAATTATGTGGAGCGGGTTTATGATAATGATGAATCGAGGCTGCTGATTACAGATAAAAAATATGCCTCACACCAGCAACCTATTAATATTTGCCTGCAATTGTTCGGGCTTACCAACAACCGGGCTTACTTAGAGCAGGCTTTTCGCCTCGACGAAGAAAACAAGGCTAATGTACTCTCTTTGTATCTGCGGGAAGCAAAAATAAAGGCAGGCAGCGGGATCCCGTTGCAATGGTTGCAGCAGGAAACCGCACTAAAGCGTACTATCACCAAAATAACCCTCGTTGCCGCAGATGAAAAGGATAGCTTAAAACTGGC
>NZ_CAIWNH010000264.1 GCF_903913935.1 uncultured Mucilaginibacter sp. | reverse complement strand
ACAATTATAATATTGGGCTAGTTGTATAATAAATAGAAAGTTTATTCAAACTGGTTTTTAATTGCGTAACCCGCTTCTTTAAGCAGTCTTTCTTTCTGGAATAACTCAAGATCGGCGGCTACCATTTCTTCAACCAATTGCTGTAAATTGTATTTTGGCTTCCATCCAAGCTTTGTCATTGATTTGGAAGGGTCACCAATTAGCAGTTCAACTTCGGTTGGCCTGAAATAACGGGGGTCTACAGAAACAATTTCTTTTCCCGGTTCAATTTGAAAGTCGGGGTTACTGCAATAAACCGCATAACCTTTTTCATCGGCGCCTTCACCCCTGAATTCCAACTCAATGCCAACCTCGGCAAATGCCAAACGAACAAACTCCCTTACGCGGGTGGTAACACCTGTCGCGATCACAAAATCTTCGGGCTGATCCTGCTGCAGGATCAGGTACATAGCTTCTACATAATCTTTAGCGTGGCCCCAATCGCGTTGTGCATCCAGGTTGCCTAAAAAAAGTTTTTCCTGTAGCCCCATAGCAATTTTAGCTACTGCCCTGGTAATTTTGCGCGTAACAAATGTTTCCCCACGCAAAGGGCTCTCATGATTAAACAAGATGCCGTTGCAAGCGTACATGCCGTATGCTTCACGGTAATTAACAGTTATCCAGTAGGCATAAAGTTTAGCTACAGCATAAGGGCTGCGAGGATAAAATGGGGTAGTTTCTGATTGAGGAACAGCCTGTACCAAACCGTATAGCTCTGATGTTGAGGCCTGGTATATCCGTGTTTTTTTCTCAAGGCCTAATATCCTGATCGCTTCAAGTAGCCGCAGCGTTCCAATGCCATCGGCGTTCGCAGTATATTCGGGGGTATCGAAACTAACTTTTACATGCGACATTGCACCAAGGTTATAAATTTCATCAGGCTGAACCTGTTGCACGATCCTGATCAGGTTTGTTGAGTCGCTCAGATCCCCAAAATGAAGGACCATGTTACACTCAGCATCATGTGGGTCATGGTATAAATGATCAATTCGTTCCGTATTAAATAATGAAGAACGTCGTTTTATGCCATGAACTTCATATCCTTTTGATAATAGTAATTCAGTTAGATAGGCACCGTCCTGTCCGGTGACTCCAGTAAGTAATGCTTTCTTTTTCATGTAAAGTGATGTTTTTCAATAGATAATTAATCGTTTTGCGCAGGCATAAACGAGTATAGATATTAACCTTAATTTAAATTTTAAGTTTTTTTAAAATTAGCGTAACATTTCATGTAAAGGGATGTTTTTCAATAGATAATTAATCGTTTTGCGCAGGCATATATGAGTGTAAATATTAACCTTAATTTAAATTTTAATATTTTTTGTAAAATTAGCGTAACATTTTGAATATTGCAACGTTTATTATTTAGAAAATAACTTAATTATTTTGCGTTTTTTGTAAATATTGGGCATGATAATTAGCTTATAAGTAACTAAACAGTAAAATGTGATAAATATTATATTTTACACACAGGTATCTAAATGTTGCTTTTAAAGAAAAGCACTAGAAGCTCAATAAATGCTTAAATGAATTTTTGGATTAACAAGAAAAAATATTGAAGATGAACTCCAGAATGTTAAACAAGAAAAGAATTTTGTCAATCAACGTATCCGAAGGGGCATTTGGTGAATTTGTAAATTCAATTCTTGCTTTAGGCAGAAAAAGAAAGTCGTCGTATGTCTGTGTTGCGAATGCACATATGTTGGTGGAGGCGCATTGATCAAAGGATTATCAAAAAATAATCAATGAGGCTGAAATTATTACTCCAGATGGTGTGCCGATTTCCAAATGTTTCAAATTATTGTACCGAATTAACCAAGACAGAGTCGACGGAATGAGCATGCTACCTATGTTAATTAAAAAAGCAGTTGAAGAAAATCTTTCTGTTTATTTTTATGGGGGGTCACCAGAACTAATTATTCAAGCTAAGTCGTTTTTAAATACAAATTATCCTTTACTGAATATTGCTGGAATCTACTCTCCTCCATTTCGATATCTTACTGAAGCTGAAAAATCTGCAGTTGCTATTAATATTAATAGTTCTGGAGCGAATATTGTATTTGTTGCACTGGGATGTCCCAAACAAGAACAATGGATGGCGGAAATGAAAGATAAGGTTCAATCCGTAATGATCGGTATTGGGGGCGCTCTGCCTGTATTTATAGGATTACAAAAACGTGCACCGAAATGGATGCAAAAAGGTAGCCTTGAATGGTTATATCGGCTTATATTGGAACCGAAAAGGTTGTTTAAAAGATATATGATTACAAATAGCGTTTTTTTATGGCTTTTGGTATTAGAAAAAATGAAATTCATCAGCCCTCAATATCGAGCTGCATTAGAAGATATGAATAAAATCGAAGCAATTAAGCCAGAAAATGAAAAAATTTATATTTCTTAATCAATATAACGCTCCTAACTTATCAGTTCAGCATAAAAGCCTTGTTCCAGTCAGAAAATACTAATACTTAAGTATTTGAAACGTCAATTGTTTTTGTATTCTTTGAAACAAACAGGCGCATTTCTCTAAATATAATGACAGGTAATACAATATCGGGCGCATCTACCGCAAGCCGTTCTCTTGTATATCAGTTAATCAATCCCCCTATTTGGGTTCATCCGTGTACACGTTTCACGGTCGCTATGGTTTGCCGGTGACCATACAACGTTTTATTATAATGCAGGGGCAATCATCCCTCTTGTTTAATGGTCGTCAAATTCACTTCATCAAACAAAGCTTTAGAAAGATTTGTTTGTTATCTTGAAAATTATGTCTTCACCTTTATAAATAAAGTTTCATCAACGGCTTTTGTCGCCGCTAATTTTTCAAACTTCATTTCCACTGTAATAATTATCCGCAAACCTATACATTGTGGTTTCATTAAAAAATACCAACTAACTTGTATTGTATGCCCTATCGCCGCTCAATAACTTGCGCCTCGAAATTGACCCTGCCACTAAAATAAAGAATGGCGGTACCCGGCTCATATGCCTGCTGGGTTTCGAGCCTTTAAACGTTAAACCTGAAGGCGAAATCCAGAATAGGTTTAACGCGTGATATACCCAGGACAAGTTTATAAATTATATTTTATACTGTTTAACTTTTAATCAAATTCTAATCTCTTTTTGATGGTTTTTATGAAAAATAATAAACTTTTTAACGTTACTTTGTCGGACGAATTGCAATATGAACGCAAAATATATAAAAATTAAATGCAATAATGTGTATTTTCCTAAATTAAATGCAACAAAATTT
>NZ_CAIWNH010000263.1 GCF_903913935.1 uncultured Mucilaginibacter sp. | reverse complement strand
CATCTTCCATATACAGGCATACCAATGCTTTTTCTACCTTATTTAATTGTTTTACAGCCTTGTAAAATAAAGACAACTGCTCTTCTTTTTCTTCCGACGCAGATAGCTCTTCGGCTATTTCATATTGGTGCGGCAGGGGCCCATTGTCGGGCCGGCGTTTTTGTTTTTTAAAAAAAGCGATGGCCGTATTAAGCGCCACCCTGTACATCCAGGTGCTGAATTTACTTTCGCCCCTGTACGAATCGAAAGCAAGCCACAATTGCAATGTCATTTCCTGTATCAGGTCGTCACGGTCTTCCAGGTCGTCCTGGTAAATTTTGGCGATTTTAAACAGGATCCCCTTGTTTTCTTCAATCAGCTGCAGAAAGCGGGTTTGTTTATTATCCATTTTTAAATTTGTGACGTAATATTATTGCTTTTATACCCAATAGGTATCTTCTTTTAATATTTGTTACAGAGGTATCGCAATTTTTTTATTTTTACATCAGCACAGCACCAGCCTTTAATAAATACCCCATTGTTTACGGGATAAATTCAAAAGATCATGAGGATATCAAAAGTTATCATTGCCTATTTTATTACTTCTTTTCTATTAATAACAAGCTTAAGAGCCCAGGACAGGTACCAGGCCACCTGGGAGTCCTTATCAAGATATAAAACAGCTGAATGGTTCCGTGATGCCAAGTTCGGGATATTTATCCATTGGGGCGTTTATTCTGTTCCGGCTTTTGGGTCTGAGTGGTATCCGCGGCAAATGTATCTGGCCGGGTCGGATGAGTATAAGCAACATATTGCCACTTACGGCCCGCAAAGCAAATTCGGTTATAAGGATTTTATTCCCATGTTTAAGGCCGAAAAGTTTGACCCGGCGGCATGGGTTGCGCTATTCAAAAAAGCAGGCGCAAAATACGTGGTGCCGGTGGCCGAGCATCACGACGGTTTTGCCATGTATAAAACGTCCTTATCTAAATGGAATGCTTTTGATATGGGCCCGCATCGGGATGTGGTTGGCGAATTGGCAGTCGAAATAAAAAAACAGGGGCTCATCTTCGGTCTTTCATCTCATCGTATTGAGCATTGGTGGTTTTTTAATGGTGGTAAAAAGTTTGACTCAGATGTGCTCGATCCTAAATACGATGCTTATTACGGCCCCGCCCATGAAGAAAACGAAAGCATGTCGCCTGAGTATATGAACGACTGGATGATGCGCGATATGGAGCTTGTAAATAACTATCAGCCCCAGTTGGTTTGGTTTGATTGGTGGATAGAACAACCCGCCCTGAGTCCCTATAAAAAATCCTTCGCCGCTTTTTACTACAATAAAGCAACGGACTGGAATAAGGAAGTGGTGATCAATTATAAAAACACCGCTTTTCCGGAGAATACAGCGGTATTGGATATTGAACGCGGGAAACAGGGCGAAATAAGACCTTTGCCATGGCAAACCGATGATGCTATTGGCAACCAGTCGTGGGGCTATACTACTAACAATACGTTTAAGGATGCGCGTTATGTGGTAACCAATTTGATAGATATTGTGAGTAAGAATGGCAACCTGTTATTAAATATAGGCCCAAAATCCGACGGCACCATTACCGACCAGGAAACCCAGGTTTTATTGGGAACCGGAAAATGGCTCGATGTAAACGGCCCTGCAATTTACGGCACCCGTCCATGGGGAATTTATGGTGAGGGTCCAACCAAATCAGCCAGCGGCGCATTTGCTGATCAGAAGGATCCCTTTACCTGGCGGGATGTGCGGTTTACCATTAAAGGTGATACACTATTTGTAACAGCATTAGGATTGCCTGACGCTCAATTGAGTATAAAAGCCTTATCCATCAAATCAGGCAACGGAAAAATAGCATCTGTTAAAATGCTCGGCAGCAACCAAAAAGTTAACTGGAAACAAAAGGATGATGCACTGTTAATCGAGCCTTCAAAGACCTATCCTTCCGAATATGCAGTAAGTTATGCGGTGTTGTTTGGTCAATAGTTTCGGGTCAACCATAAATTTACCAATCGTTAATCTACAAGTTCATTGAACGGAAACAAGCACAAAAAGGGTTTACAAAGGGTTTACATAATTTAGGGTTTGCATTTTGTAAATATCTAATAATGAGTTATTTATGTGTTTACACATTAAAACAGGGTTTACACTATTTT
>NZ_CAIWNH010000262.1 GCF_903913935.1 uncultured Mucilaginibacter sp. | reverse complement strand
GGTCTTCCACCGCCAATACCGATGATTGCGGGATCAGCTTAACATCCAGGCTATGGTTTTCCACCTTTGGGTCGCCGAAGCGGACTACTTTTCCCGCCGGATCGATCAGCCGGTTATAAGGCATCATTACCGGCAGTACTTTATTGGTTAATGTGCTGTCGTCATAAGCGCTGTGCATATTGGTTTGCTCCTGGTTGCCGGATAAGCCATTCCTTTTGGCCGGGTTGCAGGCCGATATGCACACGATCAGTAAAATGAGGTAAAGTGACACAAAGGGGTTTGTTTTCATATCATACAGATTGCGTTAAAGATAAAGCTTTAGTGTTAACTGATGATGTTTGCTCAGCAATTTGTTACTTGCATCACGGAAATCCGCAGTCTTCCATTTCAACAGGAACATGCGTGAATACCCACTATATTTTACAGCTAAATGTTTAAACATTTAATTTTTACGCTTACTTTTATTCTTTTAACCGACGATATTTAAACAGGTATATGGAAATAGGAATCGACAGCTTTGCCGCAACCGGCGATTTGAATAACGCGCTGGATGCCAAAGGCAATATCAAAGCCATGGAACAATTGCTGGCGCGGATAGAATTTGCCGACCAGGCAGGGCTGGATGTGTTTGGCATTGGCGAGCACCATAGAAAGGAATACCTGGATTCGGCTACTTCGGTCATCTTAGCGGCGGCTGCGGCACGTACCAGCAACATCAGGCTTACCAGTGCGGTAACCGTGTTGAGTGCTGCCGATCCGGTTAGGCTGTTCCAGCAATTTGCTACTTTGGATATCATTTCCAGGGGCCGCGCCGAAATGGTGGTAGGGCGGGGGTCGCACGTAGAGGCTTTCCCGCTGTTTGGTTTTAACCTGCAGGATTATGATGCCCTGTTTGCCGAAAAGCTTGGCCTGCTGCTGCAGGTAAGGTATCAGCAAACGGTTACCTGGACAGGCCGGTTTCGTGCGCCTTTGAGTAACCAGCCCATTTATCCGCGACCGGTGCAGCAGCCCCTGCCGGTATGGCTCGGGGTGGGTGGTACAACGGCATCTTTCGTGCGTGCGGGCACATTGGGCCTTCCGCTGATGGTGGCCATCATTGGCGGTGATACCGAACGCTTCAGTTCGCTGGTAGACCTGTACCGCAAAGCCGGCCACGAAGCAGGTTTTGCAACTGAACAACTAAAAGTAGGCATCCATTCCCTCGGTTTTGTTGCCGAAACTACCGAAGAAGCTGCCGAAACCTATTATCCCGGCTACCGCGAAACCTTTACCCGGCTGGGCCGCGAACGCGGCTGGCCACCGGTAACCCGCCCCGGTTTTGATGCCCAGCGCGGGCCTAAAGGCGCCTACCTCATCGGCTCGCCCGAAGTAGTGGCCGAAAAGATCCTGCGGCACAGCGAGGCACTGGGCGGCGTATCAAGGTTTACCTTCCAGATGGATAACGCAGGGCTTACTCATGAGCAGTTGCTGAAAGCGATTGAATTGATCGGGCAGAAGGTGAAGCCGCTGGTAGGGTAGCAGGGATTTCAAAACGAAAGACTGTTTTTTCAAGCCGTGGAAGCGCGATAATCCGCATGCCTCCTTTGCATTTTGTAGCGTAGCGCTACAAGTGATACAAGCGCTACAAAACTGAATATCAATATTTTAACTGCTGACAAGATTTTGTCACTGACAAAATCTTGTCAGCAGTTTTGCCGGTATTATAGCCTCGTATAACCAAAATGCCAGGCGAATCCTAAAAAAAAATATTTACCGGCACATGCGGAAAATTCGGGAAGGGCCGGATGCGCAAGTTTGGTGCATGAGTATTGTAAAGCAGGGCGACTCCCATAAGTCTAGGTTAAAAATTATTTATTTTTTGATTCGTACGCTTCAATTTCATATAGCATGCCTGGATGGGCGGGGAATTACAATAAATCCTTTTTCACTTCCTGAAATTCCAATTTTAAAATCCTAATTTTAACGCATGAACCAGGAACTTTTTGAATCTGTAGACAAATACATCAGCGACCTTTTTGGGTACGAGGATGAGGTGTTAATAGGCACCATCAAATCGATGGAGGAGGCCAATATACCGGCCATCAGCGTATCGGCCAACCAGGGTAAATTTTTGCAGCTGATCGCCAGGATGAATGGCGCAAAAAGGATCCTGGAATTGGGCACACTGGGCGGCTACAGCACCATCTGGCTCGGCCGGGCGCTGCCTTACGATGGCTACCTGCTCACGCTGGAACTGGAGCAGGCCCACGCCGATGTGGCCCTGCAAAATATCATCAAAGCTGGTTTGGACGAAGTGATTGAAATAAAGGTAGGCCCCGCGCTGGAGCTGCTGCCCCAACTGGTAGCCGGCGGCGAAGAACCGTTCGACCTTATCTTTATCGACGCGGATAAACCGCCCTACGCCGAATATTTTGAATGGGCCTTAAAACTCTCCAAACCGGGCACGGTAATTATCGCCGATAACGTGATCCGCGAAGGGCAGGTGCTGGATGATAACTGTACCGATGAACGCGTCATCGGCGTAAAAAGATTTAACAAAGCCCTCGCCGAAAACAAGCGGGTTTCAGCAACTATTTTTCAAACTATCGGGACGAAGGAGCATGATGGTATGGCGATAGCAGTGGTGAATTCGTAGTATCAACACCGTCATTGCGAGGAACGAAGCAATCTCTACACGCGCTAATCCCCACACCAAAATCTCCGGGTGACCTATCAGCCGCACGCCGGACACCCATATATTATATTTAAAGGACTGTCTATGCAGAGATTGCTTCGTTCCTCGCAATGAGCGCAGAGGGGGCATGCCGCGCGGGCCTGGTTAGCGGGTTATCCTACTAATGTCATTTTTGGTTTTACTCTTAACCGCTGCCCGCTCATGGCCGCGGGGGGCCTAGTTACTTTTGTCTTGGCAAAAGTAACCATACCGAGCAAAGCGAGTCTCATGAACACCAATAAAAAACAAATTACAATGTGAATAAACCGTGTCATCCGCCCATTGGCGGATTCTTTGCGCACAAGGCCTTTGCCGCACAAAGCCGGAAAAACTGCGGGCTGCAATCTTTTTGCGGGGCTACCCGGTCGCTTTATTACCCTGCAATGCAAAAATTTTTCGGCAGTAATTTATTTTTCATTGGCCCTCAAGAATGCTTCGCAGTTTGCTATGCCCAGCCCACCTCACAGGCTAGTAGTTTTTCCTGCTTTCTCCCGAAGCTTATCTGCTGACGGGAAGAACCTGTAATCTTTTTTCATGCCAAAGAAAGGAAAGTGTTAAGAATATAACGCCAATGAAAAGCGGGCAAAGGCCTGACAGAAAAGCGGGCCAGGGAGTCTGGCCTGTAGCGCTGAAGCTTTTTTCTGTCTTGATTTTTTTTGGTACTTTTTTGTATCAAGACAAAAAAGGACTAGCCTCCGCGGCAATTGAGCGGCAGCGGTTCCGAGTGAAACCAATATGCTCATCGCGGATACTGCACCGGGGGCATCAAATATGCAATGTCCCCGTTTGTTGGTGAAAACACCAACAAAGGCGAAAGGCCTGACAGACAAGCGGGCCAGGGAGTCTGGCCTGCAGCGCTGAAGCTTTTTTCTGTCTTGATTTTTTTGGTTACTTTTTGTATCAAGACAAAAAGTAACAGCCCCCGCGGCCATGAGCGGGCAGCGGTTAAGAATAAAACCACAATGATATCAGTACCCTGATAGCCCGCCAATCAGGCTCCACGACGATGAGCAGACGTAAATTCATTACCTGTCAGCTACACGCCGTACATCCAGCGCATTATCTTTAGTTGAATGTCCTGTGCAGAGATTGCTTCGTTCCTCGCAATGAGCGCGTGGTGACGCCTGTTTACCGATCATCTGCACGCCGTAAATCGGCACCCGCTTTATATTGAATGCCCTGTGTAGAGATTGCTTCGTTCCCTGCCTGCCGGCAGGCGGGCTCGCAATGAGCGGAGGATTTATTGTTTACACCACAACCTTCCCCATAAACGGATCACTAAAACTTGATTTCCCGGTTTCAACCCTGCCTGCATACCTATGTTCAAAATCATGATGCCCGGCAACCTTCACGCTGAAATCATACCAGCCAAAGCTTTTCTCCAGGTTCAGCACCAAAGTAGTTTTCCCCGATGCAGTTATTACCCTTTTGCGGTTGCCGCTTTTATAAGCATGATCAATGATCTCAACTTCTACCGATTTTGCAGATAAGTTGGCAAGGGAAATTTCTACGTTAGCGGTAAGTTTGCTGTTACTGCTAAGGCTGCGCTGGTAATCAAAATCAGCAGTGATGTGCGGGTTTTGGGCATTCCCTTTAAACTCGCGGTAAAAACCATTGGGGCCGTAAACCCGCAGGTGATAATTTTTATCTTCAAACTCATGCAGCGGCCAGCTGTCGGCTATGCTGTCGCCGGCGGTAAGCCCGTAGGCCCAGGTGCGCACCGGCTCAAAAGTGGTTTCGTTTCGTTTTACATAGCTGCCCGGCGCATAAACATTAAAAGGCGCGCCTAAAGCTTTGTCACCAAAAACCTTATTGCTTGCTTTAAATTGAATCACCAGGGCTGTTTTATCTGCATTTAACTTCGCATCGGCATATAACTCATAAGGCAGGGCACAGGCGGGACGAATTCCTTTTTCCTGTTTCGGCATATAAGGCGAGGCATGCGGATCAAGCTTGATCTGCGCGATCTCGTCGGGGCTAAGCAGCTTATAATCGTTGGGCAGTTTTTTAAACTGCGCTTTGTGGATTCCTTCAACAAATTCATCCTTCTTCACAAACTCCGGGCTGGCAATGCTCTCACCATTGTACGGCCTGAATGCGGAAGTAAGGTTACCGCAAATGGTCCGCCGCCAATCGCTGATGTTAGGTTCGTGGATCTTTTTACCAGTCTTTTTACTTAAAAAGTCTTCCAAAAACTGCAGGGTAGAGGTATGGTCGAAAACTTCCGAGTTTACATAGCCACCCTTGCTCCATGGCGAAGCGATGATCATCGGCACCCGGTAACCCAGGCCGATCGCGCTTTCTTTGTCAAATACCTCAGGGAAATTCTTTCGTTCCTGTTCCTGTTCAAGGGTTACAAACTCAACCCGGGTATCAATCCCTTTAGAGACTGCACCGGTACCCGGTTGATGCGAATGCGGTGCGACAAAAGGAGGCACGTGATCAAAATACCCGTCGTTTTCATCATAAGTGAGGATGAAAATGGTCTTCTTCCAAACTTCCGGGTTTTGCGTCAGGATATCCAGCGCTTCGGATACGTACCATGCCCCATACCAGGCCGAGCTGGGGTGGTCCGAAAAATTTTCGGGAGCCGTGAGCCACGATACTGTGGGTAAATTACCATTTTTTACATCCTCCCTGAATTGGTGCAACACATCGCCCGCGGGTACTTTAAGCTCGCGTTCGGTGCCGTCATCGTTATATTTAAGCGTGGCCAGCTTGCGGTGGTCCGGGTCGTGTTTATTGGTGTCGAATGCTTTTTTATGGATGCTTTTTTCCCTGTCGGATAGTTTTTCAAACATGTCCTGCTTCCAGGTTTCACGCTCTTTATTTACGCCATCCAGGTAGGATTGGGTTTCCCTTAGTTGCCGCTTTAGTTTTTTTAGATTTTTGTCCTCTTCGGGCAAGGCTGCTATTTGCTTTTTTAACCCATCAATCACAACGGGCAGTTCCGCGGCTCTTTTTTCGAGGGCCTTCAAATGCGGTTCGTGCAAAAATATATTGTACTGGGAAAAAAACTCCAAAGGATTATCCTGGAAGTTGGATAGCCAAACATCCTCTTCACCTTCAAAACCGGTATCAATCGCCACTTCATTCTGGTAACACTTCCACGAAATGCCATTATCTTCCAAACGTTCAGGGAAAGTAGGCCATTTCAGGGTGCCATAATCCATATCCTCGTTCCAAACGTGGGCCCTTGCGTTTTCATTTTGTTCTTCGCGGACAGTGCCTGTCCAAAAGAAAAGCCTGTTGGGGTTGGTGCCGGTTAGGGCCGAGCAAAAATTCTGATCGCACACGGTAAAAGCATCCGCCATGGCATAATAAAACGGGATATCCTCCCTGGTATGATAGCCCAGTGTCAATGGCATATCCGCATATTCGGGGATGCTGTTGCGCTTGTTTTCCAGCCATTTATCAAATTTACCTTCGTTGCGGGCATTTACCTGGTTGCGCCACGAGTGGGGGAGCGAATCCATCCAGGTAGCCTTGGTGTTTTTGATGTCGAGATGAAAAGGCGCATAAGTTTGACCTTTTTTATTGGATTGCAGCCATACAGGGTTATTGTCAGGCAAAGTAATAGCACGGGGGTCATTAAACCCGCGAACGCCTTTCATGCTGCCTAAAGTATGATCGAACGAACGGTTTTCCTGCATCAAAATCACAATATGTTCCGCATCCATGTAAGTGCTTCCTTCAGGCGCGTTGATCGCCATGGCTTTTTGGATGGAAGCGGGGATCATATTGGCAAGGCTTGCAGCACCGGTTAACAAAGCTGCTTTTTTAAGGAAATCTCTGCGGGAATCAGTCATTTTTGTTTTGTTTTTTACTTAGAGTAATGTGTTTATTGATTGAAAATCTCAATATTAAAAACAATAATTAATTGAAAATATGAACTTTATGATAGCTCCCCTCTCGAGAGGGGGTGTGCTGGCCTGTGATGTGGCGGGGGGGTGTTATCAGACATGCTGGTCAACACACCCCTCCATCCCTCTCAAGAGGGGAACCGCACAGGCCCGGCTTTAAAATGCGCTTTTTTTCTATTTCTTAATCGCCAAATACATTAGCACAATCATCGCTTCGCGATGTATTGTTCGCATAAACCAAACGAGAGCGTCATTCCGTTGCCGCCCAGGCCGTTAATAATGGTTACGCCGGGTTCAGCTTCAGTAATAAATTCGGTTTGCCCATTGGTCATTTTTGGATAGATGCCATGCCACGATTGCATCATTTTCCAGTCCTTAAAAATGGCAAAAGTTTGTAAGTAAGCAATTATTAAATTATTAATAAATTCCTTATCAAAAGGGTCGTGTACCAGCCCGTACTCGTGCGAATCGCCGATGGTTAGTTCGCCGCTGCCGTTTTGCGACGCCATTACATGGATGCCCCATTCCAGGTATTTACCGTATTGCCCTTCGTAACGTTTGCGTAATTCGGGCAAAGAAGCCGCCGCCTGGAAGCCGGGGTAGTGGATCATGGATAAACCGCCGCAAAGCGCAGGGCCGATGCGCCATTCATCGGGCTGGCTCACCAAACGCATCATCTGCAGTTTGCATTTGGTGATCTGTGTGGCCAAAAATAATTCCGGGTAAAGGGTTTCAAAATCGGCTCCGCTGCAAACAAATATTTCATCGGCTTGCCAGCTGCGTTTGCCTGATTTTACCGCAGGTGGGTCTATCTGGCTAATGGCCGTATTCCAAAAAAACTCCACGTCATATTTCTCAGCCAGGTAAACCGCGATCTGCCCCACAGCCACCCTCGATTCTACAATCATTTCTTCGGCACTCCATAAAGCGCCCTTTAACCGGGCAGGGTTAACCGCCGGCGATTTTTGCATTGCTTGTTTGGCATTCAAAAGGCTGCAATCGCGGTATTGGTGGTTTACCTCTACATATTCACTGATCACCTGCAACTCATCCGCACTGTATGCCAAATGCAGCGATCCTACCTCATCGTGCCAGACCCTGGCTTCGGTGCAAATTTCTTTCCAGATGCTGCGCGATAGCATGGCCCGTTCAAACAGCGGCCCGGTAGCCTGCCCGATAGGCCAAACCATCCCGAAATTGCGGATGGATGCACCTACGGCCCGTTCATTCCGTTCAAACACGGTTACTTTATAGCCTCGTATTGCCAGGGCTCTCGCGGTGGCAAGGCCAACAATACCGGCCCCTATAATAATTGCTGATGGTTGTTTCATGCAGGTATAATATTCAATGGTTCTTTCTGTGCGTCAACGTCCTTTTTCGCCTCCCGTAAAAAATACAGCAGGGATAAGGTGGCACAAATGCCGCCAACGATGGCTACGGTCATCACGCTGTTTTTAAAAAATGCGCCCCAACTAATGCTCGGTTGCCCCAATTCTTTTACCAGTAAAACGCTTACGCTGCCCAGGTAGCCAATCGAGTCGGCTACGTAGATGAGGAAACCTACATTCCCCTTATAATGGTAAGTAGCCAGCAGGCGTTCAAAAAAAACAGCGTTATAAGGCACATAGCCCAGGTAAAGGCCCAGGCCCGCCATCGTCATCCAAACCATTGGGCCAATAAGCCCTAATCCAAACAAAATGGTGCCGGTGCCGATGAGCAAACAGCCGGAAATGATCATGTAATGGATAATTCGGAAAGCTTTAAGGTTTCGTTTAACCAGGATAAGGAGGCTGATCGCCACCAGCACTAAAACGGAGATGATGGTATCTATTTTTGTATAGATGGTATTGTCTTTTATGCCCAGGCTGGCCCAGATCTCCACCTCAAAATTATCACGCACATCGCGCATAATGGTAAGCAGTACATAAATCACCAGGGTTAAAATAATACCGGGTAAAAATCGCTGTAAAAAGTGCTTCCGCTCCGCAGCATCCATTGGCTCCCGTTTGGTACGCAGTTTTATGTCTTCCGGGGTAGGCGGGGGCATTAATTCAAGCATCAGCACAAACAGCAAAAGCGGGACTACAAACAGTGCCCCGGTGACAAAGGGCATGGTAAACTCGCTGATGTGGAACGAACCCATCAACGTACGGGCTACCGTTTTTACAAAACCGGATGCAAAGATCAGGCTGATGGATAATACGCCCGCCATAAATTCGGTAGATTTACGGCCTTCCAAATAGCTGAACACCAAACCCCATATCAACCCCAGCGGGAAGCCGTTGATAAACAAAAACGCAATGTTATAAGGCGCCGGTACAATGGCAAAAAATAGCAATGCGATCCAGGCGGTGCCTATCAGCATCAAAATACTTTTGGCCCGCTGGTCGGGTTTTAACTCGGCGATGAATTTGATACCATAAAACTTACTGCAGGTATAACCAATAACCTGTGCTATAACCAGCCAAACTTTATAATCAACATGAAAATACTGCTGCCCGGTAAAAGTACCCGCGGTAAATGCCTTACGGAAAGCATACATAGAGGTATACGCCCCAAAGGCCGAGATTGCCGCCATTAATGATAAAACCGGGTACGGCCATTTGGCAACTTTAACCCGCAGTTGGTCTATTGCGCTCATAACTATTGTTTAATAATTTCAATCACCTTTGCGATGTCGTCAATAATATGCGTAGGGTTATAAATTTCCAGTTCTTCGCGCGTAAATATGCCGGTGGTAACACCAATAACGTAGCGGCAGCCGGCGTTTTGGCCCTCGCGCATATCAACTTCTGTGTCACCAACTTTCACCACTTCAAGCGGGTCGGTAATAGCACAATCTTTCATTATTTTCCGGATCATAAATGGATGCGGGCGGCCAAGTTCAACTTCGTCTGAGCCGATAACCTCGTCGATTAATCCCTTTTCTATCCAATGCAGACGCGTTACAATAGTATCCGCGATATCCCGCGAAAAACCGGTATTGATGCCGATCTTAATGCCCATCTGGTGTAATGCAGCAAAAGTTTCTTCAACATTGGGCAGGGGAGCTATTCCCGGCTCAAACTGGTAAAAATGGATCATCTGTTTCACAAACTCACGGTGGATAGCATCAACCAGTTCAATCGTGATCTTTGTTTTATCCGTTTCGTGCAGTTGCAGCATTTGGGTGATCGCTTCATTTTTCTCATAACCCATCAATGGGTTGATCAGTTCGAGCGGGACATCATACTGGTATTTTTTCAAAGCTGCCTGGAAGGCTTTGCTTACGTTATGATCATCTTTAACCGTTGTACCGGCTATATCAAAAACAACTAATTTTATTGACATCTAATGTTTATTTGGGTTGAGCAATACTAAACTAAGTTTATTAATATCAAACCAATATAATATTAAGTTATGATTAATTATTGGGAAACAACCTGAATTGGACGGCGAAAAAAATATTATGCCTAAGATCATTTTATTTCATGATCAAAAGCATCGCCCCCCGTTTTATATCCTCCTTACTTTTATCGTATGAATAAGATCACTTCTTCTCCGGATCTCCAAAGTCAACGTGAAGTGAAAAAGCCTGTAAAAAACCCGGTTAACCTCCAATATATTCAATTTGTTAATGTAAAGCCGGGCATTTGCTACGTAAACTTTGATGTAGGAAACATTTTAACAAAACAGCAAAATGAAAGTAATTGAACGCGAATTTTTTGAAAACCTTTTCGACCAGTTGAAAGAAATGGGATATGACTTGTTTGGTCCTGCCGTTCATGATGGAGCTATCCTTTACGATCAAATAGCGTCAGCAAGCGAATTGCCCGCCGGTTGGCACGATAAACAGGAAAAGGGGACATACCGGCTGGAGAAATCAGAAGATCCATTAGTTTTTGCTTATGCCGCAGGCCCGCATTCATGGAAGAAATTTCTCCACCCCGCTGAAAACCTGCTTTGGAGGGCACAACGCACTGAAAACGGTT
>NZ_CAIWNH010000261.1 GCF_903913935.1 uncultured Mucilaginibacter sp. | reverse complement strand
TTCAATATCCTTCCAATAAAACTTTATATCTGAAACAAAATCATATACATAGTCGTCATTAACGATGAGAATTGGCTTATTAATAAATACCGATAAAAAAATCCTATAATTCATCAAACAGACCAGAAGAGTCAGGATTGCGAATAAAACAATTACCCAATAATTCGCGGGTAGGCTTGAAAACGGGCGGATGGCTACCAATAAAGTAAAAAGCGTAGGCACAAGTAATCTATGTAGAAAAAAATTTTAAAGGCTAGCTTTATATGTCATTTTTGAGATTAGGTTTACCAAAACTAATTAATTAGCCGGGTAAATGCAAATGCCTAACCGCCAATTGCAAATTCAATTTATTACTCCAAATAATAATGCCTGATCCTCTCCAAACCTTCATCCAGTTCGTAAATTAAAGGTTTTCCTGTCGGGATGTCCAGCTTAGTAACTTCTTCATCGGTAAGGTGATCAATGTATTGAACCAAGGCCCGCAGGCTGTTGCCGTGAGCACAAACAATAACCTTTTGATTTTTACGCATAGCAGGCACAATAAATTCGTTCCAGAAAGGCAGTACCCTTTGCATTGTTTCACTCAGGTTTTCGGTTAGCGGCAGTTCCCTTTCAGTAAGGTGTTTATAACGGGCATCTTTACCCGGGTAGCGTTCGTCGTCTTTGGTAACGGCCGGCGGTAGTTCATGCGGGTCTCGGCGCCATTTTTGCACCAGGTCTGCACCATATTTGGCCGCAGTTTCTGCTTTGTTTAAGCCTTGTAAGGCTCCATAAAAACGTTCATTCAGCCGCCATGATTTTTGAACAGGGATCCATAATTCATCCAGTTCTTCCAATACGATATCCAGCGTTTTGATCGCTCTTTTTAATACGGAGGTATAGCCTGCATCAAAACTATAACCATGTGCTTTTAAAAGCTGGCCTGCTTTATGTGCCTGAAGTATACCTTCTTCAGACAGGTCAACATCTGTCCAGCCGGTAAACCTGTTTTCTTTATTCCAAATGCTCTCGCCGTGGCGCAGCAATACTAATTTTTGCATAGTGCAGTATGTTTTTGCTAATCTACTGAACGCTTTGTAAAAAATTTGGTAAATGTGCCGATAACAATTAAATTGCGTTAAAAACCAATTTAAACCCTTTTAAATCATGATCCCAACCACTCCAGTTCCTGCAAAGGATGGCATTGCCAACCCTGCGCCGCTTGGCCTTTGCGCCTTCGGTATGACCACCGTTTTACTGAACCTGCACAATGCCGGTTTCTATGAATTAAACACCATGATCCTTGCGATGGGCATTTTTTATGGTGGCCTGGCCCAGGTAATTGCCGGTGTTATTGAATCGAAAAAGAACAACACTTTTGGGTTAACAGCTTTTACATCATACGGCTTTTTCTGGTTATCCCTTGCCGGCCTCATCCTGATGGGCAAGTGGGGTTGGTTTACCGCGCCTTCTGACGGCGCTATGGCCGCATATCTTGGCATATGGGGACTTTTTACGTTAGGGCTTTTCTTTGGTACGCTTAAGTTGACCCGGGCTTTACAGATTATTTTTGGCACGCTGGTGATCCTGTTCTTTTTATTGGCGGCCGAGCATGCTACCGGTAACGAAAGTATTGGTAAATTTGCCGGGTACGAAGGCCTGGTTTGCGGTTTTTCTGCTATTTATGCCGGTATCGCAACTGTTTTAAATGATGTTTACGGAAAAACCGTACTTCCTTTAGGTTAAAAATATTGTCAGAACACGATTTTCAGGATTTTTATGATGATTGTGATAATAGTTTATCATGTTTGCAAAAATTTCAAGATCTTTTGAATGTCTAAAATCCTGAAAATCGTGTTATGAAAGATTTTAAAAAATACTATCACATTACCGCCCCTCCTGAAGAAGTTTATATCGCTTTAACCAACCCGTTTACCATTGAACTATGGACCGGGGAACCGGCAGAAATGTCGACCGAGCCAGGTTCTGAGTTTTCCATGTGGGAAGGCAGCATCGTAGGCAAAAATCTTGAATTTGAAGAAGGCAAAAAGCTGGTACAGCAATGGTATTTTGACGGCCAGCCAGAGCCTTCTATCGTTACCATAAAACTACATCCCGATAAGGCAGGCACCTCTGTTGAATTGAAGCACACCAATATACCCGATATTGAATACGATGGTTTTGCCGAAGGATGGGATAATAGCTATTTTGGCTCACTAACGGAGTTTTTTGATGAGAAGGATTAGTGTTAGAGAATTTGATTGGAGATCAGTAACAAATAAAAAAACACGAAGCTTATTTCACTTCGTGTTTTTTTGTGGTTTTGTTTATAACCGGCTATCCATATGAGGCAGCGGCATTAAAACTAGTACAAGGAAAACTCAACCCTGCGGTTTTGCTGGCGTCCGGCAGCAGTTTTGTTGGTAGCAATCGGATTTGCTTTTCCGTGGCCCTCTGCCTGTATTTTTCCGGCATCTGCACCTTTGCTTACCAAATAGGTTTTAATAGCTTCAGCACGATCCTGGGAAAGCCTGAGGTTATAAGCTACCGAACCCACATTGTCTGTATAGCCGGCTAATTTTAAATTAAAGCCTTTGTCTTTTAACAATTGAGCCAACTGGTTCAGGCTCACAAATGAATGTTCGCGGATAGTTGCTTTGTTAAAATCAAATTCAAGATTTCTTACAGCCTCATTCACTACCCGATTGTCTTCTTCAGTTACGTAAACTTTGGTTACTGATTTTACAACCGGGAGCGGACATCCTGTTCCGTCAACCTTTGTTCCGGCAGGCGTGTTCAGGCATTTATCAAAAGCATCTGGTACACCGTCGCCATCACTGTCCTGCGTTAATTTGGCAAGGTTTGCATTGGTAACGTTTAAATCATTTCTCAACTGTACATTTTTAGCTTTTTCAGCATCAATCTGGCCCTGCAGTTGATTTTTGGTTTGCTCATTTTCCCACATATACTCATGCCTCATGGATGATACCGGGTTATGCGTAGCTAATTGTGGTTTTGAACGACTACCTAAGGCAAATTCAAGCCCAATATGTGCATAGGAAAACTTATCGTTTGTCGATCCGTAGATGTCACCATCAACATTATCTGAGTAAACAAAATTCACCTGGTAACCCAGGTCAACATTTACACCTGGAGAAACATTAAATTTTAACCCGGCACCTACTGGTATATAAAGTTCGCTTATTGAACCATTATTGTCTGTTTTAAAATTCGATACCGAACCATCAGTATAAGTTAATACGGGTTTATAGGCCATTGTACCTACACCCATCGTAAAATAAGGTTGAATAGCTGTTTTCTTATAATGCCAATTGATATTTGCGAGCGTATAATTTGCACTTAAACTGGCAGCATATTGAATTTTTGTAGCATAACTTTTAAAAATCAACCCAGCGCTATTGGGGCTCGAGTGATCTGCAGAAAGTTTGCCGGCAAAAAAATCAGCCTGTATACCAAATGATGGCAATATTTGTTTTTTGATATAGGCTCCGTATCCTAATTCGGCATTCGGTGATGTGAAATCCTGTTTCCCGTTCGACCCGAAAATAGTGAAAGGCGTTAATACCCCTCCCGACACCCCAATTGACCAGGTACGGAAAGCGTTGTCGCCTGAAAAAGGTTTAACATAGTCTGTTGATACATGTAAAGTGTCGGTAGATTGAGCGAATAGCGTACCGCCCATTAATATCCCTGTAAATAAAAGGGAAGCTTTTTTTAAATTTGATTTCATTGTTGAACTTTTAAGATTATGTGTTGTGTAAAACACAGCCTAAGAAGTCAACTTTGATGCCATATGGGCATTAAACGGTAATTAATCGTTGGGATTCCGATATAGAAATTGATTTCGCCGGCATATTTTATCCCTTAAATTACTGATAAACAACATAAATACTTTAGGCAACGGTTTGTTTAACTGGTATTATCGCTACTACCCTGTATACTAAAAACACTGTTACATAAATGGTCTTAAAAACATACAGTTTGCCACTATTGTACATTAAAAAGGTGAATGATAATTAATACCATTCACCTTTTACAAGTATTAGTTTTACCGGCTTTTTTAACCTTGTTTAATACAGTGAAAACTCAACCCGACGGTTTAACTTGCGCCCTGCGGCTGTTTTATTAGTTGCAATGGGATTTGCTTTTCCATAACCTTCTGTCTGGATCAATGCCGGATCTGCCACTTTGCTCACAAGGTACATTTTTATCGCTTCGGCCCTGTCTTTTGATAACTTAAGATTAAGCGCAGCCGAACCCGTGGCATCAGTATACCCGGCCAGTTTTAAATGATATTTCTTGTCTTTCAGCAATTTCGCTAACTTATCCAAACTTTGGTATGAAGCATCGCTCAGCATCGAAGTGCCCGATGCAAACTGCAGGTTCTGGATCGCTTCATTAACTACAATTTTGTCGGCTTCGGTAATTGTTATCTTTTCTTCGGTTTTTACAAAAGGTAAGGGGCAACCTGCTCCGTCAACTTTTACGCCGGCCGGTGTATTGGGGCATTTATCATAAAAATCAGGCACTCCGTCTCCGTCGCTATCTGTTGTAAGTTGTGTGAGTTTTGTGTTTTGGGCAAGCATCTGTTGCTGCAAAACCTGGTTCTTGTTTTTTTCTGAATCTATCAGGGCTTTAAACTCATCCCTTGCATTTTGTATCCCCGATAAATATTCCTGCCGCATTGATGAAACCGGATTATGGGCAGAAAGTTGCGGTTTTGACTTTTTACCTATTGCAAATTCAAGCCCTATGTGTGCATAGGAGAATTTGTCGTTTGTGTTACCGTATCTGTAACCGTCTAAATTACCTGAATAAACAAAATTTACCTGGTAAGCAAGTTCCAGGTTAATACCTTTGGCGATATTAAATTTCAACCCTGCCCCTATCGGCACATATAATTCATTGAGGGATGCTTTATTTTTATTGAAATCAACTACCTCTCCTGCACTCGTTGTTAATACCGGTTTATAGTTCATTAAACCAACGCCGGCAGTAATAAATGGCTGTACCGTGCTTTTAACAACATGCCAATTGATATTAGCCAATGTAAAATTTGTGCTTAAACTACCCGCATAATTAATGGTGGTTGTAAAGCTTTTATACGGTGAAACTCCCGCTGGGTTAAGCTGTGCATTATCGCCATTTAATTTACCCATCAGGAAATCAGCCTGTAACCCGAATGATGGCAATAGTTGTTTTTTGATATACCCACCATAACCATATTGAACATTTGCAACCGTAAATCCAAGTTGGCTGTTGGTAGATGTGATTACCGAAGTACTCATTAAACCTGCATGAATCCCGACAGACCAGCTACGAAATGCCGCACCACCGGAGAAAGGCCGGATATAATCGGTGTTTACTGCTAGTGAATCAGTATTTTGTGCAAATAAACCGGCGAAGTTTAATATAAAAATCAGCAGTAATAATGTTCTTTTGAAATTTAGAGTCATGTGGTTAACCGTTTATTAATCAGGATTTAATTAGCAAATATTTAAACTATTAATTGCCAGGAAACAGCAGCTATTTCCATGTGCTAATTTATCAGTTTATAAAAGTAATATTTTAATGATTATTAACAATAACTTTCCCTTATTAACAAAAATAAAATACTATTTTTAATTTGGAAGTGCTTGATATTCGCTATTTTATGCCCCTTTTTAACTTTTAAAGTTCGGGGTATCAAGGCAGAAAAGCAGTTAAATAACTGCCAATGGATGATGATTTTCCGGGATGGAATGATACCGGCGGAAGTAAATGGTTGCACTGAATTGAACTAATACAGATGCAAGCGATATTTAAAGATGAAATAAATAAGGGGGCAAACAGGCCCCCTTATTTATTTTATTAATTCTTTGCCGGAAGGGCATCAATTTGTTTTTTGATGTCAGCAGCTTTGGTTTTATTCTCTGCAGCATGGGCTTTATCATACTTGCCCCTGTAGTAATTCCATAGGTTTGTTAAAGCAGCATTTGATTTTGGATCAAGGTCTACTGCTTTTTGTAAATACGGCAGTGCAAGGTCAAATTGCACATCTGCTTTTGCCCTGATCTCATCATATTGTTTTTGAGTCGCATTTGATGGTAAGCTATTTGCAGCATTATAGAAATCAATCGCAGGCTTCATCATTACTTCGCCTAAATTCAGGTTCGCATCCAGGTAATTAGGGTCAATTGCAATGGCTTTTTTGTAATAATCAGCGGCTTTTGAATAATAATCAAGGGCCGCCTTGTTGTCCGCGGCTTTACCAGCAGCGTCTTTAACTTTAGCGGCTTTAGCTGCGCTTGCATCGCCAACACGGGTAAACGACAAGCCTGCATAAAAACACAGTTCTTTGTTTTTCGGGTCGGCGGCTACTGCACTTTCCAGTTTACCTATTATTTCGTTGTCCTTACCGGCCATTAAATAAAATTTAATTTCCTGTCCGCGTAAATCTGCATTTGAAGGAAATTTTGTAACACCGTCGGTAATTACTTTTAAAGCGTTCGCTGTATCCTTGTTAATTATATACAAAGTTGCCTGGTAACCATATATTTTAGCGTTCTGCGAATAATTGGTGCTTAACAATTTGTTGTAACTACTGATGGCGTAAGGATAGAATTTGGGATTTGTATTCCCTGCATTTGATGCTGCCAGCGCTGCATAGTAGGAGATCGG
>NZ_CAIWNH010000260.1 GCF_903913935.1 uncultured Mucilaginibacter sp. | reverse complement strand
CGCTCATTGCGAGGAACGAAGCAATCTCTACATGCGTTAATCGCCGCACCAAAATCTCAGCGTGACCTATCAGCCGCGCGCCGGACACTCATAAATGGTATGTTAAGGACTGTCTGTTGTAGCGATTGCTTCGTTCCTCGCAATGAGCGGGCGGAGAAATAGCAACGCGGTCTATCAAACAAAAATGCCTCAATGAAAGTAATCATCAAGGCATTAAATATTTTTTCTTTCGGGCTTTACTGACTTCCCCGACTTTCGGACTTCCTTAATACGACCACAAATTCAACTCCCAATCCTGCAGGGATTTTTTGATCCGTTCAGATTCGTACAGCTTGTCGATACCCGTAGCGTAGTCTTTGATACGGTCATCCTTATCGTTAGATTCTTTCACGATGTAACTCGTAAAGATCCTCTTCATAAAAACATCGTCGAAACTTAAGCCAGTGTTATCACTGTTTTTGCTCACAACTTCTTTCACCGCAAATATTGGCCTGGCATCAGGGAAATACAACCAAAATGCAGGTTGATATTCTTCGGTGTTGCCAACTTTAACTTTTACCATGGGTGCTAAACCTATAATACGGGGTTCAAATATGGAGCGCTGCCTGTCAAATACCCAGTCTTCCTTTATCCTGAATTTCACAACGCTGTCGGGGGATATTTCACCAGCTTTCATTATCGTGCCTATCTTATTACCGTCTTTATCAAATTTATCAACCGGTACGCTGTCGGCCATTGCGTTTCTTGCTTTATCGGGAGTAAGCGGCGCATAAAACGCATCTCCGTCCGGATCATTGTCTTTATCAGGAACGGCGCTGTAAGCGGTTAGTTCACCTGCCGCAACGGCATTCATAATTACATCTATCAGCCTTTGTTTTGGAGAGGAAAGATAAGCGTTCATTTTTTCGCGGGTGTCAATCTCGCGCCAAACACGTTTTACAAACGCCACATCAGATTCACGTAGGTTAGGATAAGGAGTTACTTTAGCATTTAATATATTGCTCTTTTTATAGTAACCATCCAGGGGGCGGTCAAAATGCTTACCGGGCCTGACTGCTATTTTTTTACTCGTATCAACCAATGGCCTGGCGCTTTGGGTCATACTGGTGGTATCTGGTTTTTTAACCTGCTGCTGGGTAGTTTGTTTTGGCTTTCTTTTTTTCCTGTTCTTACTACTTTGTGCGTAGGATGCTACACATGCAAGGCACAATACAACAATTAAAATTTTCCTTTTCATAACATTTTAATTTGCACTCAACACAATAGGGTCAAGGCCGCGCTGACTTCCGTCAGGCCCTACGGCTATTATATCTTTAAATACAACGGTTGTACCCGGTGTAACATTATTCATAAATGATTTCATGGCGCTGGTCAGTTCATTCCCTGTCGCTGACAACGAAACCACGTCCTGCCTTGGTTTTGCAATCAGCAAGGTAAAACGGGTTACGCTAAATTTGGCATCAAATTCAAAATTATCAAGCTTTGCAAATACCCTGTCCTGTGCCCTGATATTGGCCGCGCTGGTGTTGCCACCACTTTTACCGGCAAATTGTGCTTTTGGATCGGGGATCCGTTTTACACGGAAAACGCTGCTACCCAAAAAGGATGTCTTCCCCTTGGTTAATTCTCCGGAAACGCTTATCGTTGCTGTACCAATTGTTGAAACATTAGCAGTCCAATGCTCACCTGAACCGCTGATACTTCCGCCGTTCATACTTACTTTAAGATCTTTTGCCGCAATGCCTGGAGCAGAAACTGAAACAGGGTTTGGAAGACCGATATACAAAACGTTCATTTTATCAGGCGATACCACTGCCGATGGACGGGCCACCATGTATGTTTGCGGCGGCGTGTCATATGGCTTAAATGTGCCGTCTGTTTGCTTTACGTTTATCCTGGCAGACCATGTATGCGGACCTTCAGAACTTGTACTTCCAACATACTTACCTTTTCCTGATTCTGTTTGTAACGGCGAACCATTAACAGTTATATTAGGAGATGATTTTGAGTCATATGCAGTTAAAAAAACATCTGCAGTATACGGTTGACCGACCAATACATAACTTGTTGGGGCAACTGCAACCGCGTTATATTGATCCAGATTAACCTGTGCCTGATCTACTTCGCCCAGTATTCTTTTAACTACTTCGTTCTCAGCATTTTTTGTATCAGTTTGTATTTTAGCTAAGGTCGTTAAAGTAGCTCCTAACGGAATACCTTCACCAAAATAGGCATCCTGCCAATTTTTCGTTACGCCAAGACTTGTGGGCGGCGCATCGGTATTTAGAGAAAAGTTTACGCCTTTCTTTTCTTTATCGTTTAAGGCGTTAAAAAGCAGTTCTTTGGTTTTATCTATCTTCTCCTTTAACGTATCAGCCCGCTTGTCACTAATCATCAAACGTGGGGAAATATCAAGGTTTTCTCTTGCATCTACGTCATTTATTGTGGGATTAATACCTCCGCCTTCTTTAACGAGCAGATCTCTTAAATACTGAACGTAATTAATTAAGGCCTCTGCGTTTGCTTTTGCCTCTTCCGCTCTTTTTAATATCGGCGTTGCGCGCGCTGGTTCGTCTTTTAATTTTGTTGCCTTAAACGAAGCTATTGAGGTTTCAACCCCATTGGTTACATTCTTGCTTGACGAATCAAGGCTTATAGTTATATTCTTAAAGGCATCCAATAAGCTATCCGGTACGTTAAGGGCGATGAGGCCCAAAAGTACCAGGTACATGATACCGATCATTCGTTGTCTTGGGGTTTGTTTACCTCCAGCCATGTGTCTTAAATATTAATGTTTCTAATGATCAAAACTGGTTAGCTATTAACACGTGGCTGGTTCATTGCCGAAAGCATGTTGCCGTATATCGAGTTCAGTGTCGCCAGGTTTTTAGCCAAACGGTTCACTTCATCCTTAAATAATTTGGCATCGTTTGCCGAATCATTAAAGTTTTTAACCGTGGTTGACATATCCTGGTAAAATTTATTCATTGATTTCAGGTGGTTGCTTGAATCCTGCAATTCCAGCTCATACACAGCGTTCAAAGCTGTTAAGTTTTTAGCCATCTTGTTTACCTGCTCATGGTATGATTTTGAATCGATACTGGTGCTGGCGATTTCATCAAGGTTGCCTGATGCCTTCGCAAAAGAACTCCCAAGTTTTTCGTAACTGGCGGTAGCTTCTTTAACTTTTGCAGTAAAGGCAATGGTAGCATCGCCTGCATCGGTAACGCGCGAAATAGAGTTCACTTTATCACCAAAAGTCCTTAAACCACTGGCAAGGCTGCCGATCAGTTCAGGGCCGATCTTTGCTTCTGACAGCATCTGGTCAAGTGCGGCTGTGTTTGAAAAACTATCGCCCGCCGGTAATTTTTTGGCAGCTGCTTTTGGCAACTCGCCATCATAATCATAATCCAGTTCGGGATAAGCACGGGTCCAGTCAATCTCTTTCACTTCTCTTTGAAAACCCAATAAGAAAAACAATACCGCCTCAGTGCCTAACCCCAGGGTTATAAAAACTGTAGCATACTGCCAGTGTTGAATTTTAAATAATAGGCCTATAATAACAATTGTTGCACCCCAGGATACAATATTATTAATTCCGTATGGTTCTCTCTTCCCAGTCATAGTAGTTTTTAAAAAGGGTTTAATTTTTGTTTTGTTGAAATTGATTATTTAGCGTTTATCTTTTATATCACGGCCCAGGTAGTGGGTTACACAACGGAAGCCAATATATGATTTTGCAGTATCCTGGTACTCAAAAGTACGGGTAGAATTTTGAAGGAAGAACCCAACATCTTTCCATGATCCGCCACGCACAACTTTGCGTTTTAAAACAGGCGCGTCATTTGGTTTGGCATGGTAATTAAAAGTTGGTGCCAGGTCATGTACAAATGTTGAAGCAGATTCATCGAAGGCGGATAATGTCCACTCGGCTACGTTACCGGCCATGTTATACAAACCATAATCGTTAGGGAAGTAGGATTTTACACTTACAGTGTATGCGCCACCATCGTCGGTATAATTACCACGGCCCGGCTTAAAGTTTGCCAACAGGCAGCCTTTTGCATTTTTAATGTATGGACCGCCCCATGGATAATCGGTACCAACCCTGCCACCACGTGCCGCGTATTCAAACTCACCTTCAGTAGGCAGGTCATATGGTGCACGGTGCGGGATATGCCTTGAATCTTTATAGGCTTCGTTATAGCGTGTGCGCCAAACAGTAAATGCTTCAGCCTGGCGCCAGGTTACACCCACTACCGGATAGTTACGGTAAGCAGGGTGCGAAAAATAGCTTTCAGTCATTGGTTCGTTGGCTGCATAGGAGAAGTCGCTCAGCCATACTAATGTATCCGGGTAAACCGGTACAGTATCGCGGAAAATGAAGTCGGAACGTCTTTTACTTTTATCATCTTTATAATTAGCGGCATCACGCAAAACCATCTGCGCATAATTATATTTTAAAAGGCGTACGTCAAGTTCGTTACGGTCAAATAGCCTGTCGTCTCCCTGGTAATACATTCCCTGCAGTTTTGCAGCAGCCGCGGTAGAGCCGGCGCCTTTGCGGGTACTCATAACAGGGTAACGTTTTACGTAGGCCCAGTTGATGTATTTTTTACCATTGGTAACCTCGCCTTTTTGAGGCTTAAGATAATATTTATCGTCGTTAAGGTAATTGGTGATGGCAACTGAATCGCGGACCCAGTTTACAAACTGGCGGTATTGGCTGTTACTGATCTCGGTTTGGTCCATAAAAAATGGAGGTTCAGTAACTTGTTTGGTTTGGGCGATCTGGGAAAAAGTAACATCCTGATCTGTCTGCCCCATCAGGAACGACCCCCCGGGGATATAAACCATGCCCAACGGCACCTCGGCCCTGAATGAACGTTGCGGGACTCCGGTTAACTCACCCCTGTCTCCGCCTTTGCTACAGCCGCCTAATATTCCAACAGCCAAAACTGCAATTAAAAAGTAAATTTGCTTCATTTTTAAAATCAAAAATCAGTTATATAAATATAACACAATGTGACCCCCGAATATATTAAATTTGATCCATCTAATTATAAAAAACATATTATTAGTCAAATCTATATTAATTTTTGCTAAACTAATATAAACCCTTAGCTAATATTGGCATGATTTATATCTGATTATCGCCTGCAATTATGCTAAATTGTTTCCATTTATACGAACCGTTGGTAAAAATAGTTGCAAAATCCTTCTCTAAATTACAGATTTTTTTCACTTTCCCAAACATTCCGTCACGCGGATTGTGCGTAGCTGCCTGGTTTTAAAGGAGAGTTTTACAGATTGTTTGCCTAATTAACAAGCTGTTTTTTTTTATGTACAGGCAATAAAGGGGGGGGGATTTAAATAGTTGTATAATAGTTAATTATTTGTTTACAATCTTGCAGTATTGCTCAATGGCCATGGTCATGGATGGGGCAACAGGGGTTGGCGCCGGAATATCAAGTATCAAACCGGCTTCGAGCACTGCTTTGTGCGTAGTTGCTCCAAACGCAGCGATCCGGGTATTATTTTGCTTGAAATCGGGGAAGTTCTTATACAGCGATTGAATACTGGATGGGCTAAAAAAAGCAATCACGTCATAAAATACTTCTGCAAGGTCCGAAAGATCACTGCAAACCGTACGGAAAAGGACCGCAGGGGTGAAATTATAACCGTTTTCGAGCAGGAATTTTTGGGTTTCTTCTGCAGCAACATCAGAGCAGGGATATAAAAATTTTTCGCTGGAGTGCTTTTTTAGTACGTCAGCCAGGTCGGACGCGGTTTGTTTGCCAAAAAATATTTTCCTTTTGCGGTACTGGATATATTTTTGAAGGTACAGGGCGATGGTTTCTGAAAGGCAGAAATACTTCATCTCAACCGGCACCTCGAAACGCATTTCTTCACAGATCCTGAAAAAATGATCAGCAGAGTTACGGCTGGTAAATATCACAGCGCTAAAATCGGCAAGGTTAATTTTTTCCTTGCGGAAATCTTTTGCCGGAACACCTTCAACGTGAATAAATGATCTGAAATCAATTTTCAGGTTAAGCTTTTTAGCAAGCTCGGCGTATGGATTTTTATCATTCTCAGGTTTAGGCAGTGTAACCAAAATGCTCTTAACCTTTTTCTTTCTATCTTCCAAATTCAATTCGTGTAAACTGCTAAAAGTTATATATTTAGTGCTTTAATTATTATTAAAACGGGGCAAATTTCGAGGGCACAAAGATAGACAAATAAATAAAATTTGTGAAATCTTAAATCAGAAATGATATTCATGCTGTTACGCAGGTACTGCCATAAAAATATTAACGCCGTAAACGCCAGGGTAAAATTCAATAAAAGTGGTATAAACCTATTTGCGAGCAAACTAAAACATATTGCAACGATCAGCAAAACGAATGCCATCGTGAAATAAGTTAAGTTCAACACGGTTATGTACTCGCTAACAAGCGTATCTAACTGAAAAATAAACCCGATAAATTTTAAAATAATAAACTTAAATGCCATTAACAAGCTGATGATTGCAGCAAACGAAATAAAAAGTGTAAATCCACTCAGCCTGTATGAAATATTATAATATTGAGTTAGCTGGTACAAAAGGAGGCCAAGAGATAAACTGAATAAGATAAATAGACCCACAAAGGCCCATGAATTGATTAGTCTCCCTTCCTTATCTGTTTGCGAAATTGCCTGGCTGTTGTAAAAAGACTGCAACACATTTTTTATATCGTTGCCGAGAAAAACATTTAGGAAACCGGTAAATGCCAACAGGCCCAGCACTACCGCGATGATCCAGGGGGCGCGGGAGTTTCTCAGGAAACCGCTCTGCTCAAATTCTCTTTTTTTTAAATGCGCTAAATGACCTGAAAGCATTTTATATAAATTATTTGCGCGGATGCTATCCATAACATGGTTGCTTCGCAGGGAGTCGGGTATGAGGTAGGCGAAGGCGATGGAATCCTGAATATGCTTTTCCTTATTTGCCTTAACAACAGAATCCGGAAGAAAAGGGTTCACCGTGTTTGGGTCAACAGGTTTTAAAACATTCTGATCCTTTGCAGCAACCTTATCCTGCCGGCCCTGGGCGCCAAAACAGCAAAATAATGAAAATAAGCAGCAAAAAACAGTAAAGCGCATATTATAAGGATAGCCTTTTATTGTGCCGCAAAATTACCTCATTAATTGGATGTTTCAGCATAAGTCTTTTTTAAATTAGTGTTAATTTATGAAGGTGGCATTATCAGCATGAATACGAACCCAATAAACCCGGCGGCATGTTTTGTATTGGAAATAACCATGTTAGTTGCATTTGCTTGCCGGTGGTATTATTTAACTGAAAACTGGGAAAGATATTTATTGGTTTTGGCGTTTCCGGCTATTGCGGCAGCGTTATGGGGCGTTTTTCGTATCCAGAATGACCCTAAACCAGAACCGGTTGAAATCCAGGGTATTTTAAGATTGCTTTTGGAATTTGTCCTGTTGGGTGTAGCTGTATGGGCTTTGTATGGTTTGGGCTATGAGAATACGGGCTTAATTATAGCAATAGTTGTGGTCATACATTAACTGGTATCGTATGACAGGACATGCATTATGCTGCGAAATAAACCCTATGAAGGCTTTGTGAAAAATTTAATCATAAAATTCTTCCAACAACTTTTTCGAAAGAGCTGGCCGATTTTCTACAGAAAGCTGTTTCTTCCATGCTTTTCGGGCTTCATTTATCTACCTTTGCGCCAATGGCCGGAATGTAATTAACCGTTGATTTTTAAATAGTTAAAAACGTAAAGTAACAAATAAGTAACATCTCCAGTGAGATAAACAACCGCAAAGCAAGTTATTTAAGACGAGTGGCTATTGAATGTTGCATAGTTTAAAACCCTCTGGCATTAAGGGCATCGGCACGAATATTCATTTTATAATATAAGTACCATTGTTCTTTATTTTATCAACCGTTTGATATTTTTTAAGCCCGGTACCATTACAGCATGTACACTTAACACTGTAGTATTCCATATAATTATTGCCTGATACCTGGAAGTGCACAAGATCATGTTGGGTAATTATGCCTTTACCGCCGCAGCAGGTGCATTTATCATTCTCTTCACTATAAGCTTTTTGATTAGCAGCGTATGCGTTATTGGCTAGGCGTTTTGCTTCGTCTTTACGATATTGAGCTGATGCATGGTCGATGTCAACTTCAAGCTCCGATTGTGGCCAATAGGCATCACGCATGTATGGGCTAACTACGCCGGTTACAATATTTGGCCTAAATTCACACTTCACGAACTTCTGATACTCAGGAAAAGCAGCGCCAATACCCCAGTCATAATAGCCATTAAATTCACCATTAAATACCTCGTTGCCCACTTTGGTGTGGAATGTACCCTTTGCGCCAATGTAATTATTTGTATAGCTATAAGTAAATGACTGTATTTCATAGGTGCCGTCAACTGCCGGGCCCTCGCCGTCTATCAGCATAACGCCACTTCCTAAAAACACGCTGCGTCTGAATTTGCCCTGCATTATGCGTATGCGTGGTTGTCCGTTCACTATACTTGCCAAAACTTTACGTCCTTTGCCAAGCACACAATTTCCGCTAACACAACTATCCTTAGCCAAAACGCTTACATCATAGTCGCCATCAAAATCTTTCCCCCAGTCGTGCACGGTAATAATATTACCATTAACTCTCATATGATCGAAGGGACTCCCTGCGGGATAGGGCTGCTCGATCATAGGCGGCAACATCGCTTTTTCGGCAGCAAGATTTTTACTATTAACAATACCTATCGTAATAACGGCTGAATTATCAGTGGCAGAAGTGTTTAATACAGCAACGGGTAAGGTTTTATAAAATATAGTATCGGTTAAATACCCATCGGTGTTTGTTTGCATTTTATGTTTGCCCTTGTAACCCGTTTTGTCGAAGTTATCGTCTTTTTCATTCGGATCGTCAAAACCGGTAAAGGCCTTGGTTGTGATGTTAACAGGGTAGTTACCGAAGTAAACAGCGGTAAAAAGAGCCTGCTTGCTTGCTTTTGTTACGGTTATATATTGGTTATCGGTCCCAAAATCATGGTAAGGCACCGTTACTTTATAAATTACCTGTTGTTCATTATCCAAAACCACTTCGCCTCTCCTATCAGAATAATCAATATTGGCATGCCTTATAAGTTTTGCTATTATTCCGCGAATATCTTCGACATTCAATTCCTGTGCAAACAGCCTAGTGCCGATACTTAAAACCAAAAGCGTAAGAAGGAGCTGTTTCATTTAGCGATGAATTAAAATTATTCGTAAAAATAGTTAATCAAATCTATTGCTGTACAGTTGGCGACACAATACCGATGGTTTGGTATATTAAAATGCGTATTAATACTATGATGCCTTATCCTTTAATTTGAAGGAATTGCACATAATAAAATTTACGATCTTTGCCTAATGGCCGGCATCTACATCCACATCCCTTTTTGCAAACAGGCATGTTATTACTGCGATTTTCATTTCAGTACCTCGCTAAAATATAAGGATGAGCTTTTAGAGGCTATTTTGAAAGAGATCAGCCTGCAAAAAAACTATCTTGACGGCGAAACCATTGAAACGATTTACTTTGGCGGGGGCACGCCATCTTTACTAACAGCGGATGAGCTCAATTTAATTATCGGGACGATCACAAAACTGCACGTAGTAAACTCAAATGCCGAAATTACCCTGGAAGCTAACCCGGATGACCTGGATCGGGCTAAACTGCAAGCATTGCGGCAAACGAACATTAACCGTTTAAGTATCGGTATTCAATCATTTTTTGATGAGGACCTGTTATGGATGAACCGGGTGCATAAGGGTGAGGAAGCCGAAGCCTGTGTAAAAAGGGCACAGGATATCGGGTTTGAAAATATAACTGTCGACCTTATTTATGGATATCCATTATTAACGGATGCCAAATGGAAACAGAACCTTGATAAAGTATTTACGCTTGAGGTTCCTCATATCTCTACCTATTCCATGACGGTGGAACCGCGTACGGCGCTGGCTTCCTTCATCAGCAAGAAAAAACAACCGGCAATGGACGACCAGCAAAGCGCTGAACAATTTGTTTTGCTGATGGATGCCATGCAAACCCGCGGCTTTGAACATTACGAAATCTCCAACTTTTGCAGGCCAGGTAATTATTCAAGGCATAATGCCAATTACTGGAGAGGGGTTAAATACCTGGGCATCGGCCCTTCGGCGCATTCCTATAACCAGGAGGCCAGGCAATGGAACGTAGCAAATAATGCAAAATACATAGCAGCTTTGCAAAAAGGTGAAATACCTGCTGAGGTGGAAATACTGACCGAAGGCAACCGCCTGAATGAATATATCATGACCTCCTTAAGAACAATATGGGGGCTGGAACTGCAAATGATAGAAAAAATTGCTGCCGGGGCATCTCCTGACCTGGTAAAAGCAGCGCAGGAATATTTTGAGCGCGGGTGGATCACTCAAAAAGATAATATAATTTACCTTACACCCAACGGTAAATTATATGCCGATAAAATAGCTGCGGGCCTGTTTTTCTAAAACAAAGGCTTCATTAAAAGGTATCTGTAAAACCTGTGGGAATAACAAAAACGGCAAACGCAAAAACCGGGTTGTTCCTGGCGCCGTATCTTCTCCTAAAATAACATACATACCTTATGAAAAAATTAATGATCGCGGCCTTTGCATTAGCAACTATTGCAATAGCGCCCAAAGCAAACGCACAAACCAACCCAATGGTAGGTGGTGCAGCTATGTACCCAACAAAAAACATTGTTGAAAATGCAGTAAATTCAAAAGACCACACTACGCTGGTAGCGGCCGTTAAAGCAGCCGGTTTGGTTGAAACGCTGGAAAGTGCAGGTCCGTTTACCGTTTTTGCGCCAACTAACGAAGCT
>NZ_CAIWNH010000259.1 GCF_903913935.1 uncultured Mucilaginibacter sp. | reverse complement strand
CTCAAACGGTGTAACCGGTGGATTTTCGGGTGTAGCCCTGTATCCACAATTAGCCGTATCAAAAGCGGTAACCTTAGGATTAAGGGGTGAATATTTCACTACAAAAACCGGAACTTATTCAACCGGCGGCTTAGGCCCTGCAGCCGGCGAATCGGTAACTGGTATCACTTTTACAGCAAATGTTAAAGCAGGCCCGTTAACCCTGATCCCTGAAGTAAGATTTGACAATACATCAAAAAGCGACCAGTTTGTTGATGGCAACGGTAATTTTACAACTGGTGCTTCACAATTTGTATTGGCTGCTGTGTATGCATTCTAAAACTTATGTTTTATAGGCGCATGAAATAATAAAGAGAAACGCGGATTATTTTATTATAATTAATTATTGTTTGTTAATTATAGTTTGGTTTGATTGAGATTCGCGTAACAAAGGGGGTGCTTGCACCCCCTTTATAAGGTTTTGATGGTTAGTTGAGTGGTTGATTAAGTTGATTAAGTGAATGGTTATAAATTGAGTTAATTTTGCTGCAAATATTTTAAATGGAGTATTGAAAGCCCATCCGAAAATTCAACTTAATCAACTACTCACCTAATCAACATTAAACTAATGCAATGAACGAAGAAAATAAAGAGCAATCGGTTGAGCATTTTCTCGAGTTGATAAAAAAATCGAGGCGGGGGAAGTTTAAGATCTATATCGGCATGAGTGCCGGTGTGGGTAAAACTTACCGGATGCTAAAGGAAGCCCGTAGTTTGCTGCGCAATGGTATTGATATAAAGATAGGCTATGTTGAAACGCACATGCGTAAAGAAACGCAGGCCCTGGTAGAAGGATTGCCTATTATTCCGCGGCGCAAGCTTTTTTACAAAGGCAAGGAATTAGAAGAGATGGATCTGAACGCCATTATCAACCTGCGGCCCGAAGTGGTAGTGGTTGATGAACTGGCCCATACCAATATTGAAGGCAGCAAAAACGAAAAACGGTGGCAGGATGTGGTGGATATTTTGAATGCAGGCATCAATGTGATCAGCGCGGTTAACATACAGCATATTGAAAGCCTGAACGAGGAGGTTGAAAAGATAACCGGTACGGCTATCAATGAGCGTGTACCCGATAAGGTATTACAGATGGCCGATGAGGTAGTGAATATTGACCTTACCGCTGATGAACTGGTTGATCGCCTTAAGGAGGGGAAAATTTATGACGAAAAAAAGATCCAGCAAGCCTTAAATAACTTTTTCCAGGCGGAAAGGATTCTGCAGTTGCGCGAGTTGGCTCTAAGGGAAGTGGCTAACCAGGTGGAGCGGAAAATAAATACAGAAGTGCCCAAAAATATCAAAGCACGACCCGAAATATTTTTAGCATGCATTAGTACCAACGAGGAATCGGCGAAGATTATCATTCGCAAAACAGCACGGCTGGCATCATATTACCATTCAAACTGGTTCCTGCTGTATGTGCAAACTTCCAACGAAAGCAGTGATAAAATAAACCTGGCTTCGCAGCGGCACCTCATCAATAACTTTAAATTAGCAACCCAACTGGGGGGCGAGGTTCTAAAGGTAAAAAGTAATAACATCGCCAAAACGATATGGGAAACGGCTGAAAAATACGACGTGACGACCATATGCCTGGGCAAGCCCCACTTTAAGTTTTACCAGTTGGTAATGAAAACAGCTGTATTTACCCAATTGCTTAATAAAATGTCGAAAACACATATTGATCTTGTAATACTATCATAATGACTATCAAAAATAAACTCCGGATTGGCATCAGCTTTTTGTTCCTGCTGGCATTAATATGCTGCGGTTTGTCTATCTATTATCTTAACCGCTTGTCTGCCGACGCTAAGAATATATTAAAGGATAACTACGAAACCGTAACGTTTACTAAGAATATGGGTGCTGCTGTTGACGCGAGCCCGGGCGAGCTGGGTAGCCGGCAAATAAAGATTATCGAGGAAAACCTGGTGAAACAGGAACACAATATAACAGAACGCGGCGAAAAGGAACTCACGGATTCATTACGCCGGAAATTTGAGGAACTTAAGAAAATACGTAATAATCAGCCGGCGGCCGCCGGCCTTCACTCCGATATGAAGCGTTTGCTGTATAGCATCATGCAGCTGAATATGAACGCTATAGAGCATAAGTATGAGAGAGCGGAAGGGACGGCAAATGATGCTACCTTGCTGGTAGCTTTTGTAGGCTCGTTTCTGTTTTTGGTGGCATTTAGCTTTGTGGTTAACTTTCCGGGCTATATTGCCAACCCCATAAAGGAACTGACGGAGCGGATCAAAGAAGTTTCGAACCGGAATTATCACCAGCAGCTCAATTTTAAATCAAATGATGAGTTTGGCGAACTGGGGCAGGCTTTTAATACCATGACAACCAAGCTTGATGAATATGAGCACAGCAACCTGGCCAGTATTTTATTTGAAAAGAAACGGATCGAAACCATTATTAACTCCATGCACGACGCTATTATTGGGCTGGATGACAAATCGTTTATCATTTTCGCCAATGAAGTAGCCTGCACATTGATCGGTATTCCTGAAAAACACCTTACCGGGCGTTCGGCCCCTGAAATCTCTCAGGAAAATGATTTACTGCGTAACCTGATGGTCAACGATCAGCACAAAATGAAAATTTTTGCCGACGGCCGCGAAAGTTATTATACCAAGGAAGTGCTGGAGGTAACAAACGATGATAAGGTGATAGGAAAAGTGATCACCCTAAAAAACATCACTGAATTTCAGCAACTGGATGATGCTAAAACCAATTTTATCGCCACCATCTCGCATGAGTTAAAAACGCCGATATCTTCTATAAAAATGAGCCTTAAATTGCTGGAAGACGACCGGATAGGCAAAGTAAACTCCGAGCAAAGGCAATTGCTGGAGAATATTGATGAAGATGCGCGCAGGCTGCTGCAGATCACCGGTGAATTACTGGATATGGCGCAGGTGGAGACCGGCAAATTGCAATTGAATTTTGGTAAAACCCACCCAGGAAATATTGTTGATTATGCAGTTAAGGCACTGAAAACAACGGCCGAACAAAAGCAGGTTACCATCAACGTGCAATGCGAACAAAGTTTGCCTGATGTGCAGGCCGACCTGGACAAAACGACCTGGGTTTTAATCAACCTGCTATCAAATGCCATTAAATACAGCCATGAGAAATCTGTTGTTGACCTGGTAGTAAAGATCTATAAGGCGGATGAAATCGAATTCTCGGTACAGGATCATGGCCGCGGGATAGACCAGCGCTATCTCTCGAGGATCTTCGACAGGTATTTTAAAGTGCCTGGCGCCACTACGGAGCAAACCGGTACAGGTTTGGGCCTTGCCATAGCCAAAGATTTTATTGAGGCCCAGGCAGGCAAAATAGGCGTTGAAAGCGAAATTGGCGAAGGCAGCAGGTTTTACTTTACGCTGAAAAGGTTTGGGAAATAAAATAAATTTGTCATTGCGAGCGTAGCGTGGCAATCGCGGACTATGCGTTACCGCCCTACATTGCCGTCAGAAAAGTTCGCGATTGCTTCGTCGTTCCTCCTCGCAATGAAAAAGTATAAACGAGGTTTTAAATTTAATTCTTACCTTGAGTTAAATTTAAAACCTCGTTTACCATGCCTTCAACCCAAACACCGGCACCCCTAACCGGGCGCTTGCTTTCACTTGATTTTCTCCGTGGTTTTATCATGGTGCTGCTGGCCATTGAATCTACCGGCATCTATGATTATTTATTTGAGCATTCCAAAGGGACCACATTTAATAATTTCATTATCCAGTTTACGCATCATCCCTGGCATGGCCTCCATTTTTGGGACCTGGTACAGCCGGCGTTTATGTTTATGGCCGGCGTATCGATGGCTTATTCGCTCCATAAACAGTGGGCAAATGGTGTAACCTGGGGTCAATCCTTCAAAAAAACATTAAAACGCTGTGCATTACTATTCTTTTGGGGCGTGTTTGATTATGCGGTAAGGCCGAAAGGGTTAAGCTTTGAACTTTGGGATGTACTTACCCAATTATCATTTACAACGCTGGTTGCATTCCTCATCTTCCGGTGGAGCAATATGGCACAGATAGGGGTATGTATCGGGCTGTTATTGCTTACTGAAGTTTTGTACCGTTTTACCAACGTTCCCGGTTTTAATATGCCCTTTACCGATCAGCATAATTTTGGCAATTATATGGATACCATATTGATGAATAAAATTAACAAGGGTGGCTGGGTGGCTATCAATTGTATCCCTACTGCGGTACATACCATTGCAGGTGCACTGGTAGGTAAAATGCTACTGAACGGTGAAAACAAGCTCCGGACTTTGCTTTTATGGGGATTGGTCTGCCTTGTTATCGGTTTTGGCCTGGATGAATTTGGCATTACGCCCATCATCAAAAGGATCGCGACAAGCTCATTTACCCTGGCATCCCTTGGTTGGTGTTTATGGTTTTTAGCGCTTTCGTATTGGTGGATCGATATCAAAGCTCACCGCAAGCACTTAACCTTTTTTACCATAGTGGGTATGAATTCGCTGTTTATCTACCTGTTTTTTGAGATCGTGGGCGACAGGTGGTTTACCGCGTACATTACAGTTATCTCCAACGGTGTTTTAAGCTGGGTTAATGCGGGCGACTTAATAAAAGCCCTGGTAGCCGCCATTTGTGTTTTTGGTTTGGAATGGGGGATGTGCTACTTTTTGTATCAAAAGAAGATATTTTTTAAGTTATGAGGAAAGTAATTATTGGGCTGCTTTTGTTTTTGGCGCCGGCGTGGTTATGCGCTCAAACTGAACAGGATAATTATGACATGTACGCCCAATATCTCCGATTGGTTAAGACCGATATAGAAGGGAATGCAAATTTCGTCGTCCGCGAATCAACAGATTACGGTCGGAGTAATTATTCAGGCATTTCTCGTTCAGTGGAAATTCTGCACCGTTGGTATGAGGATGGTCAACCGTCAGTTCCGGGTAATGCACAATACCAAACCTTCCTGCGGAAAATAAAAGAAGATACCACTTTGATCGGTTTGATGGTGCAATTAGACGAAAAAATGAGTCAGCGGTTCGTTGTTGAAAATCGATTTCCACCCGATCTTCATATAACGATCATCAGCGACGAAGCCTACCATAAAATCTTTAGTGGCAGGGGATCGGTGTTTAAAGCCTGGGGCAAATTCGACAAAAAATACCCGGGCCCCGCGTATATTATCAATTTGTCGGCAGTGGTGAGCGACGGTAAAAGGGCGCTGTTTTATTTTTCCAGGGCATGGGCTGCTTTGGCGGGATATACTTCGGTGGTATTTTTCGAAAAAGAAAACGGGCAATGGATATACGTTGGCACCAACAACGTTTTTAAATCTTAATTGATACAACCAGAAAAACGTTTATGAGAAAACGTATTGGTCATTTTTTGTTTTGCCGGGCGTTGCTTAAAAATTATCAATTAAAAACATCCGGGTTGATCCTTTGTTAAGGGTGTAATTTATTAATTGATTAATTCCTTAATAATTGCAAATTTGAAAATGATTTTTACGACCAAAAAATTATTGCTCTTGTTTATAATTGTTGCCCTTTACTGCGATGCAAATGCGCAATCTACTGCCGATAGCACTATAAAACACTCCCCTTTAAAGACATTAAATGATACCCAATACAACGCGCTCATCAGCGGAGAGGATATTTCGGGGATGTCATTAGCGGCTGAATTGAATAATTACCCCCTGCCTGACAACGTGCTGAAACTGAAAGAAGAATTAGGTTTGAGTGCCATACAGGTAAGTAAAATAAGTGCTATCGCGAAGGAACTGCACAGGAAAAAGCTGGAAATGGGATTGATCATCATCAATAATGAACGGACTTTAGACAGTATTTTCAGGTACCACCGGCTGGATAACGGCTCGCTGATCTTTTATGCCAACAGGTATGGATTGTACGAGGGAGAGCTCAGGAACGCGATTTTACAGGCTTGTTTGGCTACCCATGGGCTTTTAACACCACAGCAATTAAAGTGGTTTAAAGGTTTACATAAAGCTAATTAAGCGCAGCCTCACCCTGCCCTCTCCAAAGGAGAGGGTGAAAAAAAGGAAAATAAGCGAATAAAACGACGTTAAAAATCCTCTCCTTTGGAGAGGATTTAGGTGAGGCGAGATTAAAGTGACGCTTTACATAAAGCTAATTAAAAAATAACATTAGTTTTAGTTAATTTAGCGGCCCCCAAGAAAGTTAAATATATGAAGATAAGTTTTGACTTTGAAAAGCCCCTTGCCGACCTGCAGCAGCAGATCGAAAAGGTGAAACAGGTTGAAGATAAAAACAAGCTCGATATGTCGGCGACGATAACGGAGCTGGAAAATAAGCTGGAAACAACCCGCCACGAAATATATGCCAACCTTAGCGGCTGGCAAAAAGTGCAGATCTCGCGCCATCCTGAGCGGCCTTATACGCTGCAATACCTGGAGTTGATGTGCGATGATTTTATCGAACTGCACGGCGACAGGACCGTTGGCGATGATAAAGCAATTGTTGGCGGTTTTGGTACCATTAACGGCCAAACTGCCATGTTTATCGGGCATCAAAAGGGAAAAAACACCAAGGACAGGCAGTACCGCAACTTTGGTATGCCCAATCCCGAAGGGTACCGCAAAGCCTTAAGGCTGATGAAACTGGCCGAAAAGTTTAACAAACCAGTGATTACACTGATCGATACTCCCGGAGCATTCCCCGGCCTTGAAGCCGAAGAGCGCGGACAAGGCGAGGCCATTGCGCGCAATTTGCTGGAAATGTCGGTTTTAAAGGTGCCCATCATTTGTGTCATTATAGGTGAAGGCGCTTCAGGCGGTGCATTAGGTATTGCCATAGGTGATAAGGTAATGATGCTGGAGAACTCCTGGTATTCGGTAATCTCTCCCGAAAACTGCTCCACCATCCTATGGAAAACCTGGGAAAATAAAGAACGTGCAGCCGAAGTTTTAAAGCTGACTTCTACCGAGATGTACAAAAACAAGTTGATTGACGGCGTAATTAAAGAACCCCTCGGCGGCGCCCACCAGGATCCCGTTGCCATGGCAGCCACCCTGAAAAAGCAACTATTAAAAGACCTGAAAATATTAAAGGAAAAGAATGTTGATGAACTGGTAACAGACCGCATCAACAAATTCTGTGCTATGGGCGTGGTGATTGAAGGGTAAGAATGATGCTTATGCCGACAAAAATATTACCTATTGCTTTAATCATAACAGTGATATTTATCATTGGCAGCAAGGCCTCAGCCCAATCAAAGATCAGCGGTATCGAGGCCAGGCTTTTTTATAACCAAAAGTCAGATCAGGATAATTCACCCGTTGACAAGGTTAGCGGAACTTTTTCTAAGCAGGATATAACCACGGGAAAGGTGGCGCTGTGGAATACGATCATAGGAGAAGGCGGTGCAGAAGGCCCTTCAAACCAAACTATTGTGATCGTTGGTGTTAAGTCGGGAAAATACTCCAATAAGCGGCAAACTTTACGATTTACCGCTTCAGTGGAAAAAAAAATAATTCACCGTGAGTTACAGACCTTCAGCGTAATAGGCGATAACGAGAATTATAAGCTGCTATTCCTGCTGAATGACACAGGATGCAGTAACGTGATCATCAACGCCGAACTGCTTATTAAAGGTAAAGTTGTATCCACTTTATCCAAATCAATTCATTTTGAATGTGGTGAATAGGGTTGTCATGGTCGCAAAAGGTTGATATTTTTTAAAACGGGAGATTTTAAAGCGGGAAAATGAAAGCGGGAGCACCTGGTATAAGGTCGGAAATGCATTTTCAATAAATTGAGAGAAAAACTTAAGTTTCAAAATTTGAAACTATTCAAAAAGAAACGATCATAACAAAAAAGGGGTACTGGGTAGATTCAACTCACCAATGCAACAATATTGTCTAAGTTAGTGTAAAAAACATGTTT
>NZ_CAIWNH010000258.1 GCF_903913935.1 uncultured Mucilaginibacter sp. | reverse complement strand
TCACTAAGTCCAGCCTACATTACAACACATAAAAAAAGGCGGCAAGGTATTAACCTGGCCGCCTGCATCATAAATACCTTTCTAAACTATCCGTCGAATTTATACCCAACCCCTTTTACGGTAGCTACTACATCGTCACCAAGTTTTTCACGAAGTTTACGGATATGCACGTCGATAGTACGGTTAGTAACTACAACAGAGTCTTCCCAAATATTTTTTAATATTACCTCGCGGGTGTAAACTTTGCCCGGTTTTGAGGCCAGCAGGTAAAGGAGTTCAAATTCTTTTTTAGCTAAAACTATTTTAACACCGCGTTTATATACAAGGTAGGCCTCCCTGTCAATCACCAGGTCGCCAATCTCCAGTTTGTTTTCGGTAACATCTTCAGCAGGGGCATTGCGGCGCAGTATGGCATTAATGCGGCTAACCAGTGCACGTGGCTTTATAGGCTTGGCGATATAATCATCAGCACCCACATTAAAACCGGCAATTTCTGAATATTCCTCGCTGCGAGCGGTTAAAAAAACCATAAAGGTATTCTTAAACTCAGGCATGGTGCGCATAATACGGCAAGCTTCAATACCATCCATTTTAGGCATCATAATGTCAAGCACGATAAGGTCCGGAAGGGAACGCTTTGCTTCGGCAACTGCTTCCTGCCCGTTACGGGCTAAAAATACCTGGTAGCCTTCTTTCTTTAAATTATACTCAATGAGCTCCAGGATATCCGGTTCATCATCAACAATAAGGATCTTTTGTTTCGTTGCGTTACTCATGAGGGTTGATTTTTTGCGTAAAAGTATGCGCAAAAAAGAACAATATGGTAAAGTTAATATTAAGAAATTGTTAAATGTTACTTTATTTTAACGATTTATTGAGGCTTATGAAACGTTTTGTTTAAAAATTCTTCAAGGTCGGCGCCGGTAATGTTTTTTGCAACGATAAATCCCTGAGGATCAATGATGAAATTTGAAGGGATCTGATAAATATGGTACAGTTGCTCAGTCGGGCCCTCAAAGTTTTTCAGGTCGGATCCGTGCTGCCATGATAACTTATCATTAGCTATTGCCTGTAGCCATGCGCCTTTGTCGGTATCCAGCGAGATACCCAGGATGTTTAATCCAAGTGGTTTAAAAATTGCATATTGTTTAACCACATTTGGGTTTTCGCGCCTGCAGGGCCCGCACCATGACGCCCAAAAGTCGAGCATTACATATTTGCCTTTATAATCAGATAATTTTACGGGCTTGCCATCAACACCTCCAACAGTAAAATCAGGCGCCTTTTGACCAACTGAAACCGGCTTTGCAGCCATTTTATCTTTTATAAACCGCTGTACAGCAGGGTTAGCTTTAAAATCGGCATTTTTTATCGTGTCGGCATAGGCTATCAACTGCGATTCGTATTTAATAGAATCCAAAGAAGTAGCGGCATAGAAACCAGCAAGAGACTTTTTATTTTCATTCACAAATTTAAGGATAGCTACGCTGCCTTCATTAAATACCTTCATAAACGTGGGTTTGTATACATTCATTAAAGAATCCTGCACTCTCGCTCTGGATACCGAATCGTGGTTTTTGCTGCCGAGATCTCCTAATTTATTTTGATACTCCCCTACTATCTTATTCGTCCGGTCAACATACAGGTTATTGATCTGATTAAAATCCTTCAGTTTTTCCGATTCATCAGAGCCCGAAATTGTGTATGAATGGGTATTATCAGTGATACTGGTGCTGAAATCAATGGATTCGCCGTTTTTGGCAATAAACTCAAACAAGTTACCGCCTACACGTAACCCGTAAATATTAGGATAAGGAGTGCTATGCTTAAATTCAAACTTTCCGTTCTCACTCAGGTTGGCCGAGTCAACTACAGAAATGCCGTTTACATCCTGCTGGATCAAAACGATCTTTTTTAAGCTTCCCGGGTTATTTATCGTACCGGAAATAGTAAATGAATTCTTGTTACACGAAAACAAGGTCAACGCTGATAAAATAACTGCGTAATATAAAATATGCTTCTTCATTTTTTTCTTGGCTACAACAGGTTTGTTGATCTGATGCAAAGTTGGTATTTTAATACAATTCTGCAATATCTTTCGGACTTTCGGGGACTTTTCTGACTTTCGGACTATAATTTACCTCGATTCGAGTTCTTTTATCAGCAATTTATTAGTTGCCTGCGGGTCTATCTTACCTTTTGAGATTTTCATGATCTCGCCCATAAATAAGCCTAAAACACCTTTTTTACCGTTTTGATATTCAATTACCTTATCCGGGTATTTGGCAAGTGCTGCTTTAATAAACTCACTTACATCGGTTTTATCCTGGCTGATCAATAAATTCAACTCCAAGGCAAGCTGTTCGGGCGTTTTTCCACCGTTTTTAAGCATAGCAGGGAAAAGCTTTTGAGTGGCCAGCGAGTAATTGATTTTGCCTGAGTCGATCAGCTTGATCATTTCAGCCAGTGCCTGAGGGCTGATCACAAAATCGGCCATTGATTTACCGGATTCGTTGATATAGGATTTAACCGGGCCCATTAACCAGTTAACGGCGGCCTTATAGTTATCGGTACATTTTACCAGATCTTCAAAATATAAGGCAAAATCCTTGTCGGCAGTAATTACTCCGGCATCATAATCCGAAAGGCCTAATTGAGCAATGTATTTATTATATAACTCGTTAGGCAGTGCCGGCATACCTGAGCGTATGTTATCCAGGTATTCATGCGTTAAAACCAGTGGCGTAAGGTCGGGTTCCGGGAAATAACGATAATCATTCGCCATTTCCTTCGACCGCAAAACCGAAGTTTCGCCGGTATCCGCATTAAAGTTCAGTGTATTTTGGTCGATATAATCACCATTTTCAACCAGATTTACCTGGCGTTCAAACTCATGCTCAATAGCGCGCTGCACATTGCGGATGGAGTTAAGGTTTTTCACCTCGCAGCGGTTATTGTAGGTGGTTTCCCCTTTCAAGCGCACCGAAATATTGGCATCGCAGCGCATGCTGCCTTCTTCCATATTCCCGTCGCAGATATCGAGGTAACGAACCAGCTTGCGCAATTCAGTTAAAAACTGGCCTGCTTCTTCGGCGCTGCGCATATCAGGCTGGCTTACAATCTCAATCAGCGGCACCCCTGCCCTGTTCAAATCGATCATCGAATCCTCATGAAGCTGGTCGTGCATACTCTTGCCGGCGTCCTCTTCCATATGGATGTGGTGGATGGCGACATTTTTTGTTATACCGCCTGTCAGACGAACCGGCACAAAACCGCCGATACAAACCGGGAAATGGTCCTGGGTGATCTGGTAGCCCTTAGGCAAATCAGCATAAAAATAATTTTTACGCGCGAAGGTGTTATTTAAATTGATTGTGCAATTACAGGCCAATCCCATTTTAACCGCGTATTCAACCATTTTTTTGTTGATGCGCGGCAAAGTGCCGGGGTGACCCAGAGAAACCGGGCTGATATGTTCATTGGGGCCGCCGCCAAATGCTGCCGAATCTGAGGAAAAGGATTTACTTAAAGTGGATAACTGCACGTGTACCTCTAACCCTACAACCAGTTCGTATTTGTCACTTATCCCGTCTGCAATATTTGTCATAAATAATATCAGGCTGATATAATAGCCATTTTAGCAGGCCAAATATAAAGTTATTACTTATTAATTTGGTATATTTTATTCACATAGGAGTGTGGGGCTTGACATAATAAAAAAGTCTTGCCGAATTTATTTCGGCATCTCATATGCTAAGTAACCGCCATGTTCACCACCTGTCCTGTTGGTTACCTGCCTAAGGGCGACCTGTCACTGGGATGCCGAAATAAATTCAGCATGACGGATGGGCGGCTACTTCGTAACAAATGTCTTCGCTTTTTCCAGTGCTTTATCTAATCCAGTTATATCACTCCCACCGGCTGTGGCAAAGAACGGCTGGCCACCGCCACCGCCTTTGATGTCTTTGGCCAATTCGCGAACAATCGTGCCTGCATTCAAGCCCTTTTCTTTTACCAGGTTTTCAGCAATCATTACGGTTAGCGATGGTTTACCCTCGATATCTGCAGCCAGCACCAGGAACAGGTCGGAAACAATATCTTTTAGCTGGTAAGCCAGGTTTTTAATGGCATCAGCATTGGGCAGTTGTACTTTTTGGGCGATGAAATTGATTCCGTTTATTGCTTCAGCCTTTTCCGCCAGCTCATTTTTTAAGCCGGATGATTTTTCAAGGATGGATTTTTCGATCTCTTTTTTCAGCTTGTTGTTTTCTTCAAGCAAACTCTCAACGCTTTTGGAAAGATCTTTCGGGTTTTTCAGCAATTCCCTTAGCTGGTGCACCAGTTTGACCTGGGCATTGATGAAGTTTTCGGCAGCTATACCGGTAATGGCCTCAATCCGGCGCACCCCGGCAGCTACGGCGCTTTCGGCTATGATCTTAAAGAAACCGATTTGCCCGGTAGCTTTTACATGCGTACCGCCGCAAAGCTCCTTACTGAACTCATCATCGAAAGTGATCACGCGAACGTATTCGCCATATTTCTCGCCAAACAAGGCGGTTACCCCGCTGCTGATAGCTTCCTGGTAAGCGACCATGCGCTCTTCTTTCAGGAAAATATTTTCGCGGATCTTTTCGTTAACGATGGCTTCTATCTGTGCCAGCTCATCATCAGTTACTTTGGCAAAATGCGAAAAGTCGAACCGCAGGTAATCAGCGTTTACCAATGAACCTTTCTGGTTTACGTGGGTACCCAAAACCTGTTTCATAGCTGCATGCAGCAGGTGCGTGGCGCTGTGGTTATTTTCGGTGCTGGTACGCAGGGTTGGGTTAACAATGGCGGTAAGCGCGTCATCGGCTATATCCGGCAAACTGTCTGTAAAGTGAACAATCAGGCCGTTCTCTTTTTTGGTATCGGTTACTTCAATCACCTGCCCGTCCGGGAAAACCAGTTCGCCTTTATCGCCGACCTGGCCGCCGCTTTCAGCATAAAATGGAGTTTTATCCAGTACGATCTGGTATTGCTCCTTCCCTTTTGCGGTTACCTTGCGGTATTTTACCACATGGGCGATGGTTTCCAATTCATCATAGCCGGTAAACTCAACGGTATCGTCATCTTTTAAAACCACCCAATCGCCGGTATCAATGGCGGTGGCGGCGCGGGAACGGTTTTTTTGCGCTTCGAGGGCTGTTTCGAAACCTTCCAAATCGACACTAAACCCTTGTTCTCGTCCCATTAATTCTGTCAAATCAACTGGAAAACCATATGTATCTGAAAGTTCGAATACAAAATCACCGCTGATTCTCTTTGGTATAAACTCTTGATAAGCACCATGTTTTTGACCAGTCTCTAAACTGTTTAGCAATTTTATTTGACCATTAAACCTATTTATCCCATTTCCCAAAGTTCTCAAAAACGAGGTCTCCTCCTCCAATACCACCTTTTGCACGAAATCCTTTTGCTTATACAACTCCTCAAACACCCCCTTAAACTGTTCGGCCAGTAATGGCACTAACTGGTTCAAAAATGGTTCTTTAAACCCTAAATACTGATATGAATAACGCACCGCTCTGCGCAAAATACGGCGGATCACATAACCTGCTTTGTTATTAGACGGTAATTGCCCGTCGGAGATAGCAAAGCTGATGGC
>NZ_CAIWNH010000257.1 GCF_903913935.1 uncultured Mucilaginibacter sp. | reverse complement strand
TATATCCGTTTTTATAAGCCAGCGCTTCTAAATGGAAGGCGATATGGGAAAAGAAATAATCGGAGATCTTTTCAACCATCAAACAGATCATCTTTGTTTTACCGGTGCTTAAGCTTTTTGCAAGCTGGTTGGGTTTATAACCCTTTTCCTCGCAAAACTTTAAAACCTTTTCCGCTAACTCATCAGTTATCCTCTTTTCTTTTGCCTTTCCGTTTAGTATGAACGAAACGGTAGATTTTGCAACATGCAATTCGTTAGCGATGTCATTGATCGATAATTTTTTATTCATTTAGCGCTTTCATTTATTATTGTTACCAGGTAACTATGTTTCCTCAAGTAAACGTTTCTCATCAATTATATTAGTTCCTTCCTATGCCAACTTATGCCGGTTAAAAAAAAACGGGTTGGTCCGGGCAGTATAATAGTCTAATCAGTAAAGGTATAATTTTATAATTGTATAACATGGTTTGCAAAACCGGGTTTCTTTCGTTGGAAGCCAATTTAATTCTCCGAAAATAGCATTTTTTATTGCAAAACCGGTTTTATTAATTATTATTGCACCCTGCAAGGTTTTAAATCTCCCGGACCTGTCAAAAAGTCCCTGCGAAATTTATTCCTTGAACCAATTATTCAGGCCGACAGCAAATGATGATAGTTATATCCGTATTAAGCGCGACTCGTTTATGTCGTCTATTTTAAGACCAATAAACTGTAATTGACCAGGGAGAATGAACTTCATCTATGTACAGCATAGCTTGCTATAACCAGCCGGGCAGTGTTTAAAACCTGCGGAACTAATATAATAATATTTAATAACGAACATCATATAATAATAAGGTGGATAGGGGAAATCGCTTTTAAATATTCAAAGCTTAAATTAACTTATGCTGATGGAAAATTAATATACTATTATGCCCCGTTAGGGCCTACCTGTTTGTAGAAAAAGAAATCAACAACAAAATATTACCCCGTGAGGGGTTACCCATTCGCAAAGGGTAGCCCCTGACGGGGCAATTGCCAGGTGGGCAATTGAATGCTACAAACAGGTAGGCCCATACGGGGCAATCGCTTTTTTAACGCGATTTCCCTGTATGGTGGATGGGGTTTTCTCCCTTTTTGCATATGAACCGAGGGTGGATTTTAATAATTAATGAGATGACAAAAAGAGAAAATAATGCAAATTAATAGCTTATCAACATCATTTGTTTTAACAGCTGATATAGGTGGTTCACACATTACGGCAGGCATTTGCCACCTGGAAAGTTACAGTATCCTCTCACAAAGTATCACCCGTGTCGAAGTGAATAGTAAAGGCCCGGCAGAGAGTATACTGGCCCGCTGGGAAAGCGCCTTTGAACAGGTGCTACAAAAAAATATAACAGCTTCGGTTTCAGGGCTAAGTATTGCGATGCCCGGGCCTTTCGATTATGAAAAAGGTATATCCTATATTAAAAGGCTTGATAAATATGAAGCATTATTTGGCATGGATATCAAGCAGCACCTGGCTGATCTGTTGAACATAGATCCCGGGGTTATCCTGTTCAAAAACGATGCGGAATCAACCATTGCCGGCGAAGTATTAAATGGCGCCGGGCGAAATCACGGGCGTGTAATGGGCATTACCCTTGGTACTGGTTTCGGGTCTGCGTTTACTAAAAATGCTGTCACAAAAGACCTCAACCTCGGCAGTGATCCGTATAGGGACACCATTGCTGACGATTACCTTTCGACCCGTTGGTTTTTAAAGCGGCACCTCGAGTTAACCGGTGTGCCCTTAATTGGCGGGGTAAAGGAACTTGCAGCGCTGGCTCGCGGCAGTGAAATCGCTCGTGGCATATTTTCAGAGTTTGCAAATAATATGAGTGAGTTTCTTTCGGGGCCCATTGCGCGTTACCATCCGGAGGTTTTAGTGATTTGCGGCAATATTGCAAAGGCAGCTGAATTCTTTTTACCGCAGCTAACAAAAAAGTTAAATGCTACCCCCATTAAGTTGGCTCAACTTGGCGAAAATGCCCCGCTTATAGGCGCTGCAGCTATGTTTAATAGCCGTAATACCGCTGGGTCATCTGATTCTGTAACCAAATTATAGCTTAATATATCATGCAAAAAGCAGCATTTATTGAAAAAAAGTTTATCGTCAACTTTGTTTTTGTAACCTCCCTATTTTTAATGTGGGGATTATTGCATTCAATGAGCGATGTGCTCAACAAGTATTTCCAGGGGGCGTTAAATGTTTCCAAATCTCAATCCGGGCTTATTCAGTTTTCGGTTTTTGGTGCTTACGCTGTGATGAGCTATCCTGCCGGGTATTTTTTAAAGAAGTTTGGCTATAAACCCGGCGTTCTTCTCGGCTTATCACTGTTCGCTATTGGTACGTTCCTGTTTATTCCGGCAGCCAATGCAGCGTCTTTTAGTTTTTTCAGGATCGCTTTGTTTGTGATGGGCTGCGGAATGGCGACCCTGGAAACAGTGGCCCACCCCTTTGCGGCGGCCCTGGGTGACCAGCGCACCAGTGACCGGCGGATAAATTTTTCGCAATCGTTTAATGCCCTTGGCGCCACTGCCGGACCGTTGATCGCTTCCTGGTTTCTTTTTCGCGTTACCACAGGAAACGCGCACGACCTTGATGCGGCTAAATACTTGTACGTCAGTATCGGTGGCGTATTGGTTTTATTGATCATGGCCTTCTTATTTCTTAGGGTGCCGGTATTAAATGACCCGCATGTCGCTGTAGCTGAGATAGATCCCGAGGCCGTTAATGTCGATACCGCTCCTGAAAAAAAGCTATACCAGCACAAACATTTTGTTTGGGCAACTGTGGCCCAGTTTTTTAATGTGGCCGCGCAGGCCGGCACATGGGCGTTTTTTATTAATTACGCCTCGTCGATAATGCATTTTAGTAACATGTCAGCATCGAGGTATTTTAGCATTTTTATGGCCATGATGATGCTTGGGCGTTTCACCGGAACCTACCTGATGAAATTCGTTGCCCCCAATAAGTTGCTGGCCTTTTTTGCAATGGGCAGTATCCTTATGTGCATCATCGTAGCGCAGGGCTTGGGCTGGCCATCATTTATTGCTTTAATGATGATCAACTTTTTCTTTAGTATCATGTTCCCGACAATCTTTAGCCTCGGCTTAAAAAACCTGGGATCTCACACCCAGCAGGCATCCTCTTTTATATCAATGGGAGTTGTTGGCGGGGCCGTTTTTCCTTTGATAATGGGGCAGGTTGCTAATCACGATGTTGCAAAAGCGTATTATTTGCCGATAGTTTGTTATGTTGTTATCTTTTTATTCGGCTATAAGTTTTATAAGGTAAAACATTAATTTTATTTGATGCAGTATTTGCCCGCGGCGGTGCAGTTGTAACAAATATCAATATTATTTAAAATAAATTTGCAAAACCGGTTTTATTGAGTATTATTGCTCTTGATTACTAAAACCGGTTTTGCAAATCTCAATTTTCGAAACCAAATATAAACCAATATAAATACGCTTAATGAAGAAGATTTTTACTCAACTATCAGGATTTGTAGCCTGCCTGCTGGTTTTTAACTTTTCTGTCGCACAAACAAGTAATCAAAATGTTCTTCCCAAATGGGCATTTGGTGGCTTTGTCAGGCCAGCTGGTATTAATCCGATTATCTCGCCGGATTTGAATGCGGCGTTTTTAGATCCCATGTCGAACAAAATGAAAAAATGGGAAGCGAATTATACTTTTAACCCCGCTGCCACTGTTAAAGGCCACAAGATTGTGGTGCTTTACCGTTCGGAAGACCTGACCGGCGTTGAGATCGGAACCCGCACCTCACGCATCGGTTATGCCGAAAGCAGCGATGGCCTTAGTTTTAAAAGAAACTCCAAACCGGTGCTGTACCCGGGAAATGATAGCCAGAAGGCATTTGAATGGCCCGGTGGCTGCGAGGACCCCCGCGTTGCTGTAACCGAAAACGGAACCTATGTGATGTTTTATACCCAATGGAACCGTAAAGTTCCGCGCCTGGGCGTTGCTACCTCAAAAGATCTGATCAACTGGGTAAAATATGGTCCTATCTTCAGGAAATTTTATAATGGCAAATTTGCTGATATTCCCAATAAATCTGCCTCCATTCTCACTAAACTGGCGGGTGATAAACAGGTTATTGCCCGGATAAATGGTAAATACTGGATGTATTGGGGCGAGCAGCATGTTTATGCGGCTACTTCAACTAACCTGGTAGACTGGAAGCCTGAAGTTGATAGCAAGGGCGAATTAAAACAGCTGTTTTCTCCGCGCGCCGGCTATTTCGACAGTGACCTTACTGAGTGCGGGCCGCCGGCGATAATGACTGATAAGGGTATTATCTTATTTTATAACGGCAAGAACCATCCCGGCAATGGCGGAGATAAACGTTTTAATGGCAATTCATACTGCGCCGGGCAGGCTTTACTGTCACTATCTGACCCTTCGAAGCTCATAACCCGTTTGGATGTTCCGTTCCTGCGCCCCATGGCACCGTTTGAAAAAAGCGGGCAATATGTAAACGGAACAGTTTTTATTGAAGGTCTGGTTTATTTTCAGAAAAAATGGTTCCTCTATTATGGTTGTGCAGACTCAAGGGTAGGGGTAGCTGTTTTTGACCCCAATAAACCGGCTCCTCCTGACCCGATACCTGTTTTATAGTACTATTCCCCTGATTGTTTATTCCGTTTTTTAAATGACTCACTGCAAAGTAGCGGGTTAGGGGGCTTTTTGGCTCTAAAAAATTAAAAATTACTGCTGAAAGAATATCTGAAACCAATTAAAACTATGAGAAGAAAGGGGAATCTTAATGAAATAATTTACTAAAACAGTACCCGGTAAAGCGAAATGCACCGCATTTTTATTTTACCGACAATATGGGTATGGCCTCCTCAGGCCATATCAGGAGCATTATTCAATTATTCACTTTAATTCAAAGTATATGAAAAAAACTTACAGTTATTTCATTATCTCCCGATATGAAAAAGGAATTCGTTTAGCCGCGAAACTTGCTTTTGCTTTACTTCTGGTAGCAATGGTTCAGTTTTCTGTATATGCGAATTCTGCAAACGGAAGCAACCGGGTATATCATACCGCAGGTTCATCCAAAAACAATCTGCTATCAAATTCACAGCTTACTGATATAAAAGTAACAGGGAAGATTACCGACGCCAGCGGTGAGGGCCTTATTGGCGCCTCCATCAGCCTTAAAGGCGGCAAGGGCCTGGCAGTTTCCGACGTAAACGGAAGTTTTACGGTAAGCGTGCCCGAAAATGCAACACTGGTAGTATCCTACATCGGATACCAAACCCAGGAAGTAGCAATAGCTGGTCGCACACAAATAAACATTGTGTTAAACGCATTGCAGGGCAACTTAAATGAGGTTGTTGTGGTAGGTTATACCACCCAACGGAAAAAGGACCTTACCGGTGCTGTATCATTAATAAATGCTAAAGATATTGCCGCAATACCCGTAGGTGGTGTTGACCAGATATTACAGGGCAGGGCAGCCGGCGTAGCAGTAACGCAAAATACAGGCGCCCCCGGCGATGGTATCAGTGTTATCATCCGCGGAGTTGGAACTATTAATGGTATTTCGCCGCTGTATGTTATTGACGGCGTGCCTACCCAGGATGGCATCAACGAGATCTCGCCAAATGATATTGAAAGCATCAATGTATTAAAGGATGCTTCATCGGCGGCTATTTATGGCGCAAGGGCAGCAGGTGGTGTGGTTATCATCACCACTAAAAGAGGTAAAGCCGGCAAAACGCAGATTAATTTTAGCGCTTATACCGGTGTCCAAACCGCTCAGAATTTAATTAAAATGGCTAATAATACGCAATATGTACAAGCGTACAATACTGCTGCGACAAATGATAACAGGCCAAAGATATCGGATAGTCTGGCCCGTACCTTATCAAATGTAAACTGGCTGAAAGAAATTTTGAAGCCGGCGCAAATCAGCAACGCTAACCTCTCCATGAGTGGCGGCAATGAAACCTCTCAGTATATTTTATCGGCCAATTATTTTAGCCAGGACGGGTTGATCCAAAACTCGTCATACAACAGGTTTAACCTGCGTACCGCCATCAGCAGTACGCCATCAAAATATGTTAAACTGGGTACAAACATTAACCTGTCCTATTCCAAAACAAGGACGGTTGGTACATCAGGCGATGGTTATGAAGGTGCTGCCAGTGTTGTACGTTATGCTTTGTTCCGCACACCCGGTACCGCTGTTTACAATGCAAACGGACAATATGTGGATCTGCCGCAACAAAATTCAACCTTAGGTAATTTTTTGGGTGACGGTATCAACCCCGTAGCTTTGGCCAATGCCACCAATGACAACACCTATGGTTATACCATTTTAGGTGATGCATATGCAGAGGTTGACCCAATAAAAGGTTTGAAAATAAAGTCGGATGTTGGGTTGAATTGGATCCAGACAGATAACAAGCAATTTTTTGAAACATTCGGCATCGATCGTTTTTTCAATTCGCCCAACGCGTTATCTCAATCAAATGCTCAGAATTTAAACTATAACTGGACAAATACAGCCACCTACGATCTTGCTTTAGGGAAAAGTACTTTTAAGTTTTTAGCTGGTACCGAATTGATCAAACAAGACCAGCAGGCGATGTCCGCTTCACGCACCGGTTATGTTAATCAAACTCCCAATTTTCAGTATTTAGACAACGGGACTGCCGCAAGCCAGCAAAATGGGGGCAACGAAGCACACCTGGCAATGTTTTCGCTTTTCGGCCGTGTGGATTATCAATATGATAGTAAATATTTGGCCAGCGCAAATTTCCGCAGGGACGGCTCTTCTCAGCTCGACCCAACATCCCGTTATGAGAATTTTTATTCCGGATCATTGGGATGGCGGATTGACAGGGAAGAATTTATGAAAAATGTTAAACCGATCTCTACCCTAAAGCTGCGTGCAAGCGTTGGTCAGTTAGGTAATTCAGGTATCGGTAATTATCCATACACTTCTACCTTTGGTACAAGCGGGTATTATCCCTTTGGGGGCGCAACCAACCAGGGAATTAGCATAACATCTTTAGGTAATCCAAATGTGCGCTGGGAAACAAGTACCCAGGAAGATGTTGGTTTGGATGTCGGCTTTTTCCAGAACGCGCTGATGTTAACAGCCGACTATTATGTAAAAAACACTACCAATATGTTAATACCGCTACCCGAACCAAGCAGCGGCGGCGGACAACAGCCCTTTGGCGTAGGCGAACCTGAGGTTAACGCAGGAAGTGTACGTAACAGTGGCCTTGAATTGGAACTGAGCTATAAAAAAGTTGTCAACAACAACTGGAGTTATGGTTTGAGCGGCAATTTTGCTACCCTTAAAAACGAAGTAACCTCCCTTGCCGGTGGCACACCAATCCCGGGCGGCCGAATTGATAATAACTATTTTGGCACACTTACTGAAGTAGGGCAACCCATTGGTTCATTTTATCTGTTGCAGCAGGAAGGTATTTTTCAAAATGCGCAGCAGGTATTTACCCATGCCTACCAGGGCCCGGGCATCAGGCCGGGTGACGTGATGTATAAAGATGTAAACGGCGACGGTGTTATTAATGATAAAGATCGCAGCTTTGTAGGCAGCCCTATACCAAAGTTTACATACGGCCTAACTGCCAATGTTACCTACAAAAATTTCGACCTGAGCGCATTCTTCCAGGGCGTTTATGGGAATAAAATTTATAACCAGGTACTTACTGATATTGAAGGCTTTTATCGTCCTTTTAATGTTACGCAACGTATCGCTGAAAATGCATGGACCGGCCCCGGATCAACCAATACCTATCCGCTGTTATCATGGACCGATGGTTCAAATAACAAAATGCCATCTACCCGTTTCCTTGAAAGCGGATCCTATATGCGGCTTAAAAATGTGCAGCTGGGATATAAGCTTGGCGCCAACACCTTAAAAAGCATTGGTTTATCAGCGGTAAGAGTATATGTAAGCGGTCAAAACCTATTGACATTTACCAAATACAGTGGCCTTGATCCTGAACAATATCAAAATAACAACAATGCCGCGGATGGCCCGAGGGCGGTTGGTATCGATTGGGGAACTTATCCATCGGCACGTACGATTACTGTCGGCGTTAACGCTAATTTCTAACTAAAAAAAATATAGAGATGAAAGCAAAAAATATTTATATCTACCTGACTGCATCCCTGTTTTTTATTTCAACAGGATGTAAAAAGGTACTGGATCAACCCGTGTTGGGCCAGTACCAAACCAGCAATTTTTTTACCTCTGATGCCAACGCTATTTTGGGGGTAAATGCGGCCTATGCTCCGCTCACCTTTACGGATGGGGCATCGAATGCGATCTGGGTTTTAGGCGACCTGGCTTCAGACGATGCGATAAAAGGAAGCAGTGATGGCGACCAGTCTGATTTTTTGAGCGTGCAAAACTTTAACATCAACCCTACAAACTCCGCTGTTGAAGCTGTTTGGAAAAGGTACTATGACGGTGTTTTTGCATGTAATGTAATTACTGACGGCCTGGCGACCAGCCAACCCGGCGTAAGCGAGCCTGTAAGGGCTTCAGTATTGGCACAGGCTGAATTTTTAAGGGCTTATTATTATTTTAATTTAACTGCGGCTTACGGAAAAATACCTTTGCATTTAAAGGTGGAGACCCCTGCAGAACTACAGAGCCCTGCTTTACCACAGGCGCAAATTTATGCCCAGATAGAAAAGGATTGCCAGGCAGCCGCTGCCGTTTTACCAACCACCTGGACAGGTGCGGACGTTGGGCGTGTAACCAAAGGTGCAGCTTTATCCTTATTAGCTAAAACCTATCTTTTTGAACAAAAATGGGCTCTGGCGGCATCAACCGCGCAACAGGTGGAAGCTTTGGGCGTATACAGCCTGTTACCGGTTTATGCTGACAATTTCAGAGCGGCAACCAAAAACAATGCTGAAGGCGTTTTCTCCATACAACATACCAGCGGCCTTGTACCGTACCAGGGTAATAATTTAAACGCATGGTTTGCACCGCGGCCGTTAAATGGCTACGGATTTTACCTGCCGACACAAAGCCTGGTGAACAATTTTGAAAAGGCCCCGGATGGCACTGTTGACCCGCGCCTGGATTATACCGTTGGTGGAGCAGGGCATCCTTACTTCGATAGCGCCTTTGATCCTTCATGGACCTCAACAGGTTATGTAAGTAAAAAGCATACACAACCTTTATCCGAGATCCCTATTAATATCAGGGGAGATGGTAATTTAAATTACCAGGCCATTCGCTTTTCGGAGGTGCTTTTGATTGAAGCCGAAGCTTTAAATGAGTCGGGTAGCTCAGCGGCAGCATTAGTTCCGCTGAACAAGGTACGTAAACGTGCGAGGGAAAGTTATTTATATGATTCTTCTTTACCCGGTTACGGTACCGTACCAGCAGGTTTATTACCTGATGTTACCATTGCCGACCAGGCATCTCTGCGCGACATTATCCGTGCAGAAAGAAGATCAGAACTTGCTTTAGAGTTTCATAGATTTTTTGATATTATCCGTTACGGCCAGGCTTACGCCGCAGCGGCGCTCAGTAATAAACCCAACTTTAATTTTACCACCAACCAGTTTTTCCCGATACCGGAAAGTGAAAGGGAGGCTAATTTAAAATTGGGTGAGTAATTGTACATTTTTTAAATAATCATTGATAAATGAAAAAGCTTAAAAAACTAAAAGCAGTGTTCATCATGGTGATGGCGCTGGCAGCCGTCTTTCAATCCTGCAAGAAAAGTGCTGATAAACCAAATTATAGTTCTGACAAGACTAAGCTTGCCGCAGAAACAGATTCATTGACGGCGGTTTATAACGCAGCGGTTGAAGGAAAGCAAGCAGGAGATTATGTGCCTGGCTCAAAGGCGGCGCTTCAAACTGCTTTATCGTTGGCCAAAAGTGTTGCGGATGGTCAATTTACACAACAGCAGGTTAATAATGCGGTGGCAAACCTGATGAGGGCTGCAGTGCAGTTTAATGTTAATTTAATACAGCAAATTTCGGCGGCTAACCTGGTTGCTTCATGGAAATTTGATGGCGATGCTAAAGACGCATCGGGAAATGGACACGATGGCCAGCTAAAAACCGGTTGGGTAGGGCCATATGGTGTTGCCCCAACCGATGGCGGTACTTTACCGGTGCCTGTTGCCGACCGTTATGGCGTTGCCAATAAAGCTTACGATTTTAAAAATGCCGCTTATGTAGAAGTTCCGTTTGATCTGGCACTTCGCCCGAGCAGTTTTACTATTTGTGTGTGGGTAAAACCCCATATATCAAGTGATGGAAATTATATTTTCTCATTAGACCGCTGGAACGGATATAAATTCCAATTGCAGGGTGGCAACCTGCCTTTCCTTACCGTGTTAACCAGCACAGGTTATCATGATCAGGACGATGGCGGTCCTTCAGTTCCGCTGGAAACCTGGACGCACCTTGTAGTGAGTTTTACCAACGGTACAGAGAAATTTTACATTAACGGCGCACTGGTAAAAACGGCCGATGTTAGTGGCGACCCGGTAGCATTAAGTTCTCCACCGCCGCTGGCCATCGGTAACGAGCTTCCTAAATCAGCCTATAATTTAACCGATCCAAACAGCCCTAACGCTTATTATGGCGGTAACTTTTTTGTTGGCTCGATTGATGACCTGCACCTTTACAATAAAGTGCTAAGCGATAATGAGGTAAAATCACTGTATACAATGGAACAGCCATAGGCAGTTTAATATTAATAAATGGGTGATTTAGGGCAGATACAAACCTGTACACTTGTTTAAAGACACTAAGGTGAGATTTAGTTGATAATTTAAAGTTCAGTTAGCGAGAGCACCCCAAAAGGGTGCTCTTTTTTTGGGAATTAATAAGAGTAAGGAAAAATAGAGGTGGCAGCAAGCCCTGTCCAGAAAGTGATCTGATTGATGATAAATAGCTTATAATCAATTGATTGTTGCTCCATTTTGTTATTTCAGAAATCTTAATTCTGAAGTATGCCGGCATGTAACGCAAGCAGACTCCAACCGTTTTTTCTTCGGGTAAATACCTCTATGTATGACAGGTGGAGCGTGATTTTGGTGCCCGAAACGGTGACGGTGAATTTTCCTTTTCCAACTATTGTAGCGGTGTTATCAGCCACCGTTGCCGTGTTTTCTTCCACGTCGACACTGTTGTGCACAAAATTTCCGCTTCGCAGCGTTGCCAGGTATTGGCTGCGGGTTTGAATATCGCCGGTTCTGCCAATTACCATAAATTTTTCATCGAAAAGACTGGCCAGGGAGTCGGTTTTTCCGTCAACTTCCCATTTAAACATCTTCTCTGATAGTTTAAGGATCTCTGTTTCCTGTTGTGTTTGGGCGAACAGGTGGCCGTTCATCAGCAAAAGGCCCATAATTAATAGTTTTTTCATTTATTTTCCTACTCTTTCTTGTAAACTGGCCGGGTACCTTGCTCCTTCAATAGTAATGTGGGCGGCAGCGGCTTCAATATTTGCTAAATCAACAGGGGTAAGTTCAACCGCAGCGCCGCCAAGGTTTTCCTCCAATCGGCGCAGCTTGGTAGTGCCCGGTATCGGAACGATCCATGGTTTTTGAGCCAGCAGCCAGGCGAGCGCAATTTGCGCAGGGGTTGCTTGCTTTTCCTGCGCGATTTTTCCAAGCAGATCAACCAGGGCCTGGTTTGCTTTTCTTGCTTCCGGTGTAAAGCGCGGTACGATGTTGCGGAAGTCGGTTTTATCAAAAGTGGTATTTTCGTTGATGGTGCCGGTCAAAAAGCCTTTACCCAGCGGGCTGAATGGCACAAAGCCGATCCCCAATTCTTCCAGCGTGGGTATAATCTCCTTTTCAGGTTCTCTCCACCACAAAGAGTATTCACTTTGAAGTGCGGCTACCGGTTGTACGGCATGTGCTTTACGGATAGATTGTACTCCTGCTTCTGACATGCCAAAGTGTTTTACTTTGCCTTCGGCGATTAGGTCTTTTACTGTTCCTGCAACATCTTCCATCGGCACGTTGGTGTCCACCCGGTGCTGGTAAAACAGGTCGATGCGATCAGTCCTCAGTCGCATTAGCGCTTCGTCGGCCACTACCCGGATCCGCGCCGGGCTGCTGTCCTGGCCAAGCGCCGGTTTTCCTTCTTTAAAACCAAATTTAGTAGCGATCACCACCTCATCGCGGAAAGGTGCAAGCGCCTCGCCCAACAGTTCTTCGTTGTCAAACGGGCCATAGGCCTCGGCGCTGTCGAAAAACGTAACGCCAAGTTCAAAAGCCCGGCGGATGAGTTTTATCGCATCCTGTTTATCGGTTGCCGGGCCGTACCCGTAGCTTAATCCCATGCAGCCCAGTCCCAATGCGGATACTTCCAGGCCGCTGTTTCCAAGTTTTCTCTTTTCCATTGCTGTTTATTTTTTGGTTTATTCCAGGTTATTATGAATTAGGTTTGTTGATCCCCAGATTTTCCCGGGCATATTTTTCGGGAGACTCAATGATTTTAGTGATGAATGTTGCCAGGCTCCTTTGTGAGATCACCGAACCCTTTTCCGGTTCGCCTTTTTTTGTTATTTCGAAATCAACTTCGTTTACGCCGCTAAACCAGGTTGGCCGTAAAATGGTATACTCAAGGCCAGATGCTTCTATCACATCTGCCGCAGCCCGGTATGGTTTTAAAACGGATCTTAATGGAACATCATAAATGCCGATCGAACTGATAAAAATAAGTTTTTTAACGCCTGATTGTTCCATGGCTTTAACGATGTTTTTGGCCATCGCTTCAAGGTCTCCCGCCAGGTTCGCGTATACGATATCCTGACCTGCTATGGCTTCTTTTAGCTGCTTATAATTCAACACATCGCCCTCAACAATGCGGCACGCGGCAATATTATTGTTTCTTAAGCGCCGGGCGTTACGCAAATAAAGCGTCAGCCCGATATCTTCGTTTTGCACCAAAATATCAATTACGTGTTTGGCAATATTACCGCCGGCACCAAGGATAATTACATTTTTCATATTTGGCTTTTTATGCAGGTACTACCTCGTTCAGGCATTTGATGGCATTCAATGTCCTGGGATAGCCTATATAGGGTAACAGCTGCGTGATCACATTGATCAATGTTTGCCTGTCATTCCCCACATTCAGGTTACCCTGGATATGGCCATTTACCTGTGGTTCAACACCACCCAGCGCAATAAGGATAGCAAAAGTGATCAGTTCCCTGGTTTTAATATCCAATCCTGAGCGGGTGTAATAATCGCCGAAACAATTGGCCGAAAGGTATCCTTGAATATGTTTCAGGTCTTCAGGTGCATCCTTATACATTTGATCAATAACCGCACCGAAAATTGCTTTTTGCACGGATAATCCTTTCTCGAATCGGTTGTGCGCGGTTGTGGTAGATTGCCCTTCCAGCGGCAGCGGTATGCCCCGGCCAACCAAAACTTCATTGGTTGCCGACAGGAAGTCAAGCGCTTTGGAAACGCCTATATAGGGTACCGCCTGGTATAATATTTCTTTTATCGCCGCGGGTGTAATACCAACATTAAGTGCGCCGCCAACCATCACCTTATATTCGCTTAATGCGTTACCGCCAAGTGTGGAGGCAATGATCATCATTACCCGTGTTTTTACATCAAGGTCATCATGGCCAATCACTTCATCAAAAGCGAAGTTGTCGAAGAATTCGATAAACTCCGGATCTGTTTGCTGTAATTTGGATTGATGGCCCGGCAATAATTCCCCTTGGTTCCGCGCAGCGGTATCAGTTAACTTTATTTTTTCCATCCGGCTTTTTTTATCAAAGAGCGTTATATTCTTCATCGGTAACACAGTTCAACCATTTTACAGGCCCTTCAGGGGAGTTATTGGTGATCACGATGTGGGTAAAACCGCTGTCTTTTGTAGCGCCATGCCAGTGTTCTACATTAACCGGGATGACGACCACATCTCCCTTGGCAAGCGGCCTTGCAGAATGCCCCTTTTCCTGGTACCAGCCTTTTCCATCTGTAACCAGCAGGATCTGCCCTGTGGCATGGGTATGCCAGTTGTTACGGCATCCAGGCTCAAAAACAACGTTGCCGACCATGTAGGTGCCGGTCTGGTCTTTGGGGACCAATATTTTAACCCAGGCAGTACCGTTAAAGTAATCTGCAGGCCCCCGGTCACCCCTGGGGAAAATTTCATTCTGATCGGTAGTATTCATGGTATTTGTAGTTTTTTGTTTAAAATTTGATGCATCTGTTTTATTCGGGAGCAAGGTCGCCATACCAATAGGCTGCTGTTACGCCGCCATCCATCAGGAAGTCGCTGCCGGTGATAAATGCACCATCCGGTCCCATAAGAAGTGCGCCAACGGTCCCCACCTCGTCAGGTGTTCCTGCCCGCCCGGCCGCAGATATGGACAACATGCGGCGGTAGCCATCGCCGCGCGGCCCTTTTAACTCGTCATTCGCCAGTGGGGTAATGATAATTCCCGGGCTTATCGTATTCACGCGGGCGCCTCTTTTTCCCCAACGCACTGCTTCTGCCATTACCCTTAAAGAATTTCCCCGCTTAGATAATTGATACGCATTAAGCGAGTCCGTCACTTTGTCGCGCTGAAGGAATGGGAGTTTTAACAGATCTTCTGTTGGCGTAGTCGCAAGTGCCTTATTCTGTTCAACAGATAGCGGTGGCAACCGGTGCCCCGACTGTGAGGCGATCACGATTCCCGCCCCTCCCGAAGCGATAACGTTGCCAAATTCCTCCAGTACCAGCGCGGTCCCGTAAAGATCAACCTTAAGGATGGTTTCGGGGGACGCCTGGGAGGGGGATACACCGGCCGCGTGGATGACACCCGAGATCTCTCCCAGCGTTTGGGCTAACTCCACAAGCGCGTGAACCGAGGCGCGTGATGTTACATCGACCACCGCCGTAGTGACGGTGAACCCCGCATCGCTTAGCGTTTTTGCGGCAGTATCGGCATTTTCCCGGCGTATATCGGCCAGCAATACGTGCTTGCCGGCACTAACACGGCGAACAATCGCCTGGCCTATTGACCCGGCGCCGATGACAACGTTTACATTTTTCATCTTGTTAATTATATTTTGGTTTATTTTAAAATACGGTTAAACACAGTACAAAAGTCCGGTCTATTTTTAAAAGAATTGTTATATAGATTACGGTATTAGCTACCAATATTACTTATTCACCCGTCAAGGTGCTTAAAACAATAGACGATGCGTTAACTTTGAATGAGTTAACAGGTAAAATAATGGATAACATCATCAAATTTGACACGGTTGGGCAGTATAACGCATTTACAAATAACGAGACGCTGCACCCGCTAATTAGCGTTGTCAACCTTTCAAAATCAGGCAAAAGGCTAAATGTTCGGCAAAATATCGGGCTTTATATGGTGTTTTTGAAGGAAATCAAATGCGGCGACCTGAAATATGGTTGTAACTATTATGATTACGAAGAAGGAACCCTGGTTTTTGTGGGGCCGGGGCAGGTGGTTGGAGTTGAAAATAATGGCGAATATTACGAGCCAAAGGGTACTGCTTTGGTTTTTCACCCCGACCTGATCAAAGGTACCGCACTTGGCCGGCACATTCATGATTATACATTCTTTTCTTACGAAGTGCACGAGGCACTGCATTTATCAGAAAGTGAACGAAAGATCATTCTGGACTGTTTATCAAAGATCAGGTTTGAATTGGAACACGCCATTGATAAACATAGCAAAACACTGATCGTTACCAATATCGAATTGTTTCTTAATTATTGCGTGCGTTTTTACGACCGCCAGTTTATTACCCGTGAAGTGCCGCATAAAGGAATTTTACACCGTTTTGAGGACCTGTTAACCGAATATTTTCAGACCGATAAACCGCAGTCCCTGGGCCTGCCGTCGGTAACTTATTGTGCTGAACAGCTGAACCTTTCGGCCAATTACTTTGGTGACCTGATCAAGAAAGAAACAGGAAAATCGGCCCAGGAATACATCCAGTTAAAACTGATGGACGTGGCCAAAGAAAAAATATTTGATAAAGATAAATCGGTAAGCGAGATCGCCTATGAATTAGGATTTAAATATCCGCAGCATTTTAGCCGTTTGTTTAAGCAACGGGTAGGCTATACGCCAAATGAGTACAGGGCGCTAAATTAAATTTAAAACATCTTCAGTTCGCATAGTTAGATTAGGCGCTTTAAAACAGATATTTGGTAACAAATCCAAAATCATGATAAATATAAAAAGCTGTTTACTGGTTATTCCTTTGTTATTGGCAGGGACAAATTTCAAATCTCAGAACGCTCAGGTTTGGAACAACAAACAATGCGCTGTAGTATTGACCTATGATGATGCTATTGATGTTGACCTGGATAATGTAGTCCCCGCGCTGGATTCGATGAAATTCAAAGGTACTTTTTATATCATAGGGTCATCTGCGGTGGTAAACAAGCGCATAAATGAATGGCGCCTTGCTGCTAAACACGGTCACGGGTTGGGTAACCACTCCATGTTTCATCCCTGTGATGGCAGTCTGCCGGGCCGTAGCTTTGTGGGTCCTGACAATGATCTGAGTAAATATTCTGTCGCCCGCACTGTAAATGAGATCAGGGCGACTAACGTTTTATTAAAAGCTATCGATGGCAAAGATGTAAGGACATTCGCTTATCCATGCGGCGACCGTAAAATCGGCGATGTGTTTTTTTACGAACAGCTGAGAAATGATTTTGCAGGGGCAAGGGGCGTTACCCCGGGCCTTCAGACTATAGACAAAATCGACCTGGATAACGTTGATTGTTACGCTATCAACGGCCAGAAGGCGGACTATATGATCGACCTGGTGAAAAAGGCGATGGAAACCCACACGCTGCTGGTCTTCCTTTTTCATGGCGTTGGCGGCGGGCATAACCTTAATGTCGGCCTGAAAGAGCATAGCCAGCTTTTACATTTTATTAAACAAAACGAAAAGGATATTTGGGTAGCGCCAATGGTGGATGTTGCGGAACATATCAGGAAATACCAGGCGGCGAAAAAGTATTAACTTTTATTTTCCTTAACCATTCCGTTTCGTCGATGACCTCACGATCAGCTTTGGTTTTATGCTGATGATCTTAGGTACCGTTTCCGTATCATCTTTATTACCCATTTCCTGGAAATAAAGGTTTGCCACCGTTTTGCCCATGTACACGCTAAACTGGTCTATGGTAGTAATGGATGGGCTGGTAATCTCGGTAAAAGCCTCGTTGGAGTAACCGCAAATCCCTAATTCCGATGGTACTTTAATACCCATCGCGGTAGCTACTTCCAATACACCCAGGGCAGAAAAATCGGAGGTGGAGGCGAATATAGCATCAGGTGGCTCTACCAGGTCAAGCAATTTCCGGGTACCTTCGGCGCCCAGTTCTTTTGTCCAGGCATTTTCAACAATAAGTTCATCCAGTACAGGCATACCATATTTTTTAAGCGCATTTATATACCCGGCCTTGCGCTGCCTGAAGATCTGCAGGTTTTGCGGACCCTCCAGCAGGGCAATGCGCTTATAGCCTTGTTCAATCAGGTGCGAAACTGCTTCAAGCGATGCCTGTTCATTGTCATTAATCACTTTTAAAGTTTCCAGTTCATCGGCTACCCGGTCAAACTGGATCAATTGAATGCCATTATCCAGCACATTTTGCAGGTGTTTGTGATCTGAACTATCTGCCGAAATGGATATCACAATACAATCAACATGCTGGTTAATCAATGTATTTACACATTTTATCTCCTTACTCTGCAATTCGTTTGACTGGCAGATAATCAGGTTATACCCTTTTTGGTAGGATGCTTCTTCAATGCCCGCTATTACATTTGAGAAAAAATTTTGATTGATAAACGGGACGACTACACCGATTGTTTTTGACTGGCCCTTGCGCAAGTTGGAAGCCAGGGTGTTGCGCTTATAATTTAACTCGGCCGCCGTTTTGATGATTAATTTCTTGGTTGCTTCGTTCACCTGATCACTATTATTTAAAGCCCGCGAGACCGAAGATGCTGCAATATTCAGCTTTTTAGCGATGTCATAAATAGTAGTTCTTTTTTTATTTTTCATATAATTCGTAAAAATAATAAAATAAATTCCTGCAATCGATTGCAGATTAAAAAAATAATTTAATTTCGCTGTGGAAAGAAAGAAGAAAGAACCAAGAGTCAAGAACCAGGAGCCAGGAAAAATATTTCCGTTTTCATTAGCTAAGCAGGGTCAATAAATGTTAGCAGGTTAGTCTTGATTCCTGATTCTTGACTCTTGGTTCTTACACGCATAAACCAATATAATAATGTTATTACTAGGGATTGATTTAGGAACTTCATCCATAAAGGCTTCAGTGGTTGATGCCGCTACGCAAAAGGTAATCGCTTCGGCGCAATACCCGGATATCGAGTCACCCATCACTGTACTCCACCCGGGATGGGCAGAGCAATCTCCGGAAATGTGGTGGGAACATGTTCAAAAAGCTATTGAAATTTGCAATAATAAAGGGCTTTACGATCCTTTGGACATCGCAGCCATCGGGATAGCCTATCAGATGCATGGTTTGGTTTTGGTTGATAAAAACCAGCAGGTGTTACGCGATAGTATTATCTGGTGTGACAGCCGTGCCGTTGCAACAGGTAATAAGGCTTTTGACGCGATCGGGGAGGAGCAATGTCTTTCACACTTGCTCAATTCCCCAGGCAATTTTACTGCGTCAAAACTGGCCTGGGTAAAGGAAAACGAACCGGAAATTTACGATCGTATCGATAAATTTATGCTGCCCGGCGATTTTATTTCCATGCGGCTAACCGGCGAAATATCTTCCTCCATATCATCTTTATCTGAAGGGATATTTTACGACTTTTTAAACAATCGATTGTCAAAAGATATCATCAACTATTTCGGTTTTGACGAAGCCTTGTTTCCGGCCATTCAGCCTGTGTTTTCAGCACATGGCAGTCTGGCGTCTTCTGTGGCTCAAAAATTAAAATTAAAGCCGGGTATTCCAATTGCCTACAAAGCCGGCGACCAACCCAATAACGCACTTTCTTTAAACGTACTAAATCCCGGCGAAGTGGCTGCAACGGCAGGCACTTCAGGCGTTATTTATGGGGTAAGCGATCAACTGGCTTACGACCAGCAATCACGGGTAAATACTTTCGCCCACGTAAATTATGCAGAAACCCAAAAACGGTTGGGAGTGCTCCTTTGTATCAATGGCGTAGGCAGTATGTACCGGTGGTTGAAGAATATTATCGGCGCATCAGAAAGTTATTTGCAGATGAACAGTAAGGGAGCAGAAGCCCCGGCAGGCAGCAACGGCCTTTTAGTATTGCCGTTTGGCAATGGTGCCGAACGGATGCTCAACAATAAAATTGTAGGGGCTCAGTTTTGTAATATCGACCTGAATATCCACACCCAGGCGCATATGATCAGGGCCGTACAGGAAGGCATCGCATTCGCGTTCAGGTATGGCCTGGATATTATGCGTGAAAACGGTATGAACCCGACGGTGATCAGGGCAGGAAAGAACAACCTGTTTTTGAGTGAGTTATTTACAGAAACCTTTGTGAATATAACTGGCGTACCTGTTGAACTATACAAAAATGATGGCAGCGTTGGCGCGGCGCTCGGTGCAGGTATCGGGGCAAATATCTTTTCATCCCCTAAACAGGCATTTGAACATATGCACCCGGTCGAATTGGTTGAACCCTCAACCCAAAACCTGGAGCCCGCATATCATGAATGGAAAACTTTACTGCAAAAACAACTATAAAAATAATCAGTATAACTAAAATAAAATCGGTGTAATCACAAATAAAATCAGTGAAATCATGACTATAATAACAGGAGAAAAGGAATTTTTTAAAGGCATAGGCCAGGTAAAATTCGAAGGAGCACAATCAGATAACCCGCTGGCATTCCGCTGGTATGATGAAAATAAAGTAGTGGCAGGCAAAACCATGAAAGATCATTTGCGTTTTGCCTGCGCTTACTGGCATTCGTTCTGTGGTTCAGGTGCCGATCCATTTGGCGAGCCAACCCATTTGTTCCCATGGAATGAAAAAGCCGATGCCGTTGAACGTGCAAAAGACAAAATGGACGCAGCATTTGAGTTCATCACAAAAATGGGCATGCATTATTACTGCTTCCATGATGTGGACGTAGTAGATTACACCAACGATGTTAATGAAAACGACCGTCGCCTGCAGGCTTTGGTGGAATACGCCAAACAAAAACAAGTCGCCAGTGGTGTGAAATTATTATGGGGAACAGCCAATTTATTCAGCCACCGCAGGTATATGAACGGCGCGGCAACCAATCCTGATTTCCAGGTACTGAGCCATGCCGGCGCACAGGTAAAGGCTGCTTTGGACGCAACCATCGCCCTTGGCGGCGAAAACTATGTGTTCTGGGGTGGACGTGAAGGTTATATGAGCTTGCTGAATACCGATATGAAGCGTGAACAGGAACACCTGGCCAAATTCCTGCATACTGCAAAAGATTATGCCCGCAAACAAGGTTTTAAAGGAACATTCTTTATCGAACCAAAACCATGCGAACCAACCAAACACCAGTATGATTATGATGCAGCTACTGTTTTAGGCTTTTTGCAGAAATACGATTTGATCAACGATTTTAAGCTGAACCTTGAGGTTAACCACGCAACATTGGCCGGCCATACTTTTCAGCATGAGTTGCAGGTAGCTGCGGGCGCTGGTTTATTGGGTTCAATAGATGCCAACCGCGGCGACACACAAAACGGCTGGGATACCGACCAGTTCCCTAATGATATCAACGAAGTGACCGAGATCATGATGATCATCCTGGAAGCAGGTGGTTTTGCCGGTGGTGGTATCAACTTTGACGCCAAGATCCGCCGTAATTCAACTGATCCTGCTGATTTGTTTTATGCCCACGTGGGCGGTATGGACATTTTTGCCAGGGCACTGATCACCGCGGATAACATCCTCCAAAAATCCGAATATTTAAAACTTCGTAAAGACAGGTATGCCTCTTTCGACACCGGCAAAGGAAAAGCCTTTGAAGAAGGTAAATTAACACTGGAAGACCTGCGCGCCTATGCCATTGAAAACGGCGAGCCGGCAACTACCAGCGGCAAACAGGAGTATATTGAAAATTTGATCAACAGGTATATTTAGTTGGTTTAGTTGATTTTAAGTTGATTGGGTGATTGGTTGATTAGTTAAATTGATCGAAACAAATCAAAAATTAATCAACCAATTCATCACAATCAAAATTTAATCAAAAAAATGACTATAATTGTCAAACCAACATTTAAACTAAATATAAAATGACCAAACAATTAACCAGTGCAGACATCCTGATCTTCATTATTTATTTTCTAATAGTATCCCTGTATGGGTATTGGGTTTACAGGCGCAAAAAAAGCGGGGAGGCTACTTCAAAAGAGTATTTTTTGGCTGCCGGTTCATTAACCTGGTGGGCCATCGGCTCATCGTTAATTGCTTCTAATATCTCGGCTGAACAGATGGTTGGGATGAGCGGCAACGGTTTCAAAATGGGGATCGCTATTGCCACTTACGAATGGATGGCTGCGGCTACCCTGGTTATTGTAGCCGTATTCTTTATTCCGGTATATCTCAAAAATAAAATATATACCATGCCGCAGTTTTTAAGTCAGCGGTATAATGGTACTGTAGCAATGATAATGGCTGTTTTTTGGCTGCTGTTGTACGTAATTGTCAACCTTACTTCTATATTATTCTTAGGTGCCCTGGCTGTTCACACCATTTCGGGGATTGATACATGGGTATGTATCTTAGGGTTAGCTTTATTTGCAGTCTTTATTACACTGGGTGGCATGAAAGTTATCGGTTATACTGACGTTATTCAGGTTTTCTTTTTAATACTTGGCGGCCTTGTTACAACTTACATTGCCATCAATCTGGTATCTACGCACTACCATACATCGGGTATTTTTAACGGGCTGAAACTAATGGGCAGCCACGCCAGTGATCACTTCCACATGATACTGGGTAGGGATAATTCCAATTATGCATCGCTACCGGGTCTTACAGTACTTATAGGTGGTATGTGGATAGTAAATCTTAATTACTGGGGATGTAACCAGTACATTACCCAACGTGCATTAGGGGCAGATTTGAAAACGGCGCGAAGCGGTATTCTTTTTGCTGCATTTTTAAAGCTTTTGATGCCTGTTATTGTAGTATTACCTGGTATCGCAGCTTACATTCTTTATAAAGAAAATGTTTTTCATAGTGAGCTGATGCAAAACGGTGAGTTAAATCCTGACAGATCATATCCCGTATTGCTAAACCTGTTACCCTCTGGATTAAAAGGCTTATCGTTTGCAGCACTTACTGCTGCCGTTGTAGCCTCATTAGCAGGAAAAGCCAATAGTATAGCCACTATTTTTACGATGGATATTTATAAAAAATTCAACCCCGAAATGACTGAAAAGAAAATGGTGCGTGTGGGTAAAATCACCGTGGTTGCTGCAATGGTTGTTGGAGTTTTAATATGCACACATTTAGGTATTGATAAAAAGGGCGGGTTTGATTTTATACAGGAATATACCGGATTTGTTTCGCCTGGCATTTTCGCCATGTTTATTTTGGGCTTCTTTTGGAAAAAGAGTACTTCAAATGCTGCGCTTTTTTCTACCATTGGCGGATTTGTGTTTTCGGTAGTATTTAAACTATTGCCTTTGTACACAAACCTTGAACCCTTGAAGAATTTTGGTTTCTCAACCCTGGTAACCCAAAATGATGGTGTTACAAAGTTGTGGGAGATCCCATTTCTCGATCGTATGGGTATCGTATTTGTAATTTGTATGATCGGCATGTACATTATCTCAATGATAGAGAATGCCAAAGGCACAAAGGTGCATGCGCTGGAAGTGGATACGAAAATGTTCAAGACAACTACTGGTTTTGCAATTGGGGCACTTATCATAATCGCCATCCTTACGGGGCTTTATACAGCGCTTTGGTAGGCTCAATATTATCCAATAAAAAAACAGCGATGAGCCTTAAACTCATCGCTGTTTTTTTTGCATATACCGTACCAAACATCCGGCAGCACCTGGCATCGTTTAGCGCTGCTGAAACCCTTTATTTGCTCAAATAATGGCCAAAATGCCTCCTGATTTCCTAATGAAACTACCCGGTATTGCGGGAAATCACCATTAAAAATACAGTAGTAATACGTTCATTTTCACGTATTAACCATACCATACTCCGCGTTGACTCCATCTAATTTTGTTGGTAATTATTAGCGCCGGAAAACTCCTGCAATTATCGGAGGTCCACCGTCACTTTTAAATACTAAACCTTATTCAAATGCTGCCAATGTCAGCGCATTTACAAACAAAAATTAAATCTGATACCATGAAAAGCAAAACATCACCCGAAGAAATTAAAGCGGCTATTTTGAAAGCCCCTGAGAAACCCTGGCACAACCCTGTCAGTAACGAACAGCCGGTAATTACCTACAAGGTTTGCCACGCCGTTACCAAAGGGCAGGAGGCCATTATTAAAGGCATGCTTGCCAAAACGCCCATCATCAGTTTTGGCAACACCACACAAAGCGAACTGTTTATCGCCCATTCCGCAACAACCACCCGTACCGAAGTTATGGGTAAATCCATTTATGGCTCGGATATCGTAACGATTACCGAAAACGGCGGCGGATTCCTGTTCCTCGACAAAGGTTCCAAAACCTACGCGCAGATGGCTAAGGAGCAAAAGATAAAGCACTACTATAAAGAACGGTTTAAAGCCAAAACAATAGTCGACCTTGAAAAAAGGGAAGCTGTGATAGAAATTGAAAGCCCTTACAAGCTGAAATATGTTTTACAACTGGACCGCGATGAAAAGCTGGGCGCTTTTACCAAAGATATAGTAGCGAACGTGATCGGCTGCCCTACATTATTTGCGGCTGCCGGTGTCGACCTTGATCCTGTTATCAGGGCCGGGATGCCGGTTAAAGGCGAAACATTTATGTTATCCGGCGCCGGAGCCTGGGAAAGTATCTCTTCCTTCGTAATATCCGACGTATCAGTAGCCCGCGACCGCAAGGATTTATTTGAAGTTCCGAAAGGGTACAAAGACCTGCGCGAGATCTATCGTCAGCAAAAAGGCAACGGCGGCAGCAAAGTGAACTTTCCGACCGTGGTGATAGGCGATAACCGCAATTCGGCAAATTCACCATCGGGCGCACCCGACAAGGGCGACGGGCCAACAGGCACTTCATCGCAGGCGCTCACCTTCAGCAGCACCGAAGTAAACCGGATTCCCGAGTGCTTCCCTGAAACCTATGGTGCAAAAGTTTCTGACCTGGTTGACGAAAAGCTGCTGGACGATATTAAGTTTCTGGTAAACACCGTTACCAAACGGCTCAATAATTTTTCGGGCAATAACGGTACCTTAACGCTTGACTGGCTGAACCAGGTAGAAGCCGAAGCCAATGCCCTTGAGGCTGGCGCCGGCGGCACGTCAACACCAGGCACGGGCCTTTTCCATTTACTGCACAACGACACCAGCACGGGCGTGCTGGATTCGCTGGCTAAAAAAAGCATTGCCGGCTTGCTCGTCAGCGGCAATAACTTAAGCGACATCGGTCTGTCGGCCGGTTTGCAGGCTACAATCAACGGCATCATCGCCAACGGAAGCATCACCCCTCAAAATCGTTTCAGCAGCTTGTCAGGTCCCAACCAGGATATTGTTATTAAGCACTACGTTTTTAATAAAATAGGTACCGTATCAATAGCTTACCCTACCAGCAGCGGCACCCAAAGTTTTGTTGCCGGGCTTTTAAATGTTGCCGTAAACAATATTGCTTTTAATGTGGCCATAAACGATACCCCGGTGGTTAGTAATTTAAATTTCGATGGGGGAGGGATCCATCTCACCGTAAACCTGCCCGATGCGTCAGGCTCTGCATACCTTGATATATGGGTAAGTTCGGGCTATTGGGCAGCTGTAGTGGGCGCGGGCATTGCCTGCTTCTTTGGCGTTGGCTGCGAATTTTTGGCGCTGCTGATAGCGGTTGGCCTGCTGGTTGATTCAACTTCGGGGCCAGCTACTATCGACCTGCAAAATCTGTCCATCGATGCCGAAATTGGTTTGGTGCCAAATGCGGTACAGGTATTGCAGCCTAAGGTTACTATGCTGCACCTTAACGCTACGGTACATACTACGTGGACACCGAGCGTTTCACTCGGTCTCAACAATTTAATCGACGATATCGTATCGGTAGTTGCCGACCATACCAGCATTATTTTAAATGCCGCGCAATCGGCCATTCAAAGCAAGCTAAACAGTTACCTGGATAAGGACCTTGGCATAACTTACCCGCCCAAGTTTGGCCCGGTAAACTTAACAGGCATTGGCAATAATGTTGATTTTGAGGCCAATAAGTTTGGCTATGTAGAGGAAAACCTGAATGCCGGTTCACTGGGGATAATTGACCCTTATGTAACGCAAATTGATTCGGTGCTCGAACCGAACATCCTTACCCTGCGCGACAAGTTTAAGGTTGACTTTGAAGATACCGAAGCGGCAATGAACGGTGTAAACGGTTCGTTGCTTGGCTGGGCCACACTTGATTTTACCTCGGTTGCCCGCTACTACCTGGGCACCGTGTTATCGCAAAACTTTATCAACTATTATATCTACTCGTTATGGCGAAACGGCAGTTTCAATTTCAATTTCTCAACGGTGCAAACCCATGTGATCTACGATGTGGTACGCGCCGCGTTCCCGGCTTTGGGTTTACCGCCATTTAACAGCAAAATGATGGCGCACCTGTGGCCGTCAGTGCCGCCACGGACACTGTTTACACCAGCGCCCGCTTCAACCGGCGAATATTACGCCACAACGTTTTTTGATGACGTAAGGCTATGTTTTGAGGCGACCGAGAAAATTACCATAGAGTTTTCTTTTGCCGCCCAGGCCTATACCGAGATCGGTTTTGGCGGTCTTAACTCCACCACAGGCCAGCTTGACCTGTTGAAAGTGGCCGACCGCGTGTTCGATATTTATTTCGACCTCAGCCATTTGGGTGTACAGGTGATCAACCCCGAAGTGCAAAATTTTGTGATCCCGGGTATGCAGCCTGCTATTAATTTTGATTATACGCCGCTTACCCAAATGCAGACCTTATTTGCACAGGTGCTGAAATGGTCGCTGGTGAGCCGCGATAACAGTTGCATCCCGCATGGCACCGGCGATCCGGTTTACCTGCAGCGCTATGCCATCGGCACCAGCAATGCATGGGGAAGCAAAAACGCCGGTAACCCATTGGCCGCAGTATTTCAACTGCTGCCCTACAAAGGGAATTTATACGTTAGCCAGGGCCTCAGCGGCCTCATCACCGGCATATTGGAAGGTACTGATGACCTCGACATTGATACCATGACCGCCGATACCGCAACTATCATCACAGCGTTTATTTAAACAAACCCTGTTTTTAGTTGGGAGTAACCGCCCCCGGGGATCAAATCCCGGGGGCTTTTTTTGGGGAATGAGGTCGCAAAAAAGGGTTACACAATTTCTGTTGAATTGGGAGTGGGAATTTGTTGCGTTGCGCAACCCGCGCAACACCCTGCAATGAAGCGTAACATATTTGATAATTAGTAGCTTTTCTGTTTCAGGCAAATATTTTGGGTTAACCTTTGGTGTTGCTTTATTACATGTCAGCGGCGTACGAAGGCGATGGCAAGGGCCTTTACGCGGATTCTTGAGCGAGAGGGGGAACAGCCGGCGGTTAGCCGCGATTTGCAAAAATTTACTCACTAAGCTTTTTCTTTGCCAAATGTGGTGATAGTGTCTTTGACCAACGCGGTAAAATTACCACCTTCATTTCCGAACCAAATATCCTCTTTGCCAAATACGAAAAACGAATAACTAAAAAGTCTCCACTGCATTTATCCAGGAAAACGAATCATTAATAATATCATACTTATTCTCCCGCAAATAGGCTAAGTAGGCCAGGCTTATCGGTGACAGCTTTTTATTTTCCAACCAGATCAATCGCCATTGCGACCTGATAGGAAAACCGTATGTGGGAAGTATTTTAATTTCACCCGATTTAATTTCGTTACGAAGCCCGATCAACGGCATGATGGAATACCCGAGCCCGGCTATAACCGCCTGTTTGACTGCCTCGTTCGAGGTTAGTTCGATTTTTTTGCTGACAATTATTTTACTCCGCTCAAAGAAACCTTCCATAATGGTGCGGGTAGCAGAACCCTGCTCGCGGTAGATCATCGGCAGCTTGTTGAAAATATCCTGTGTGTATTGCCCTTGTTCTAAAACATGCTCACGGTTGCCAACAAGGTATAGTTTATTTTCCAGCAGGATTTCCTCCTCAACGTTCAGTTTTTCCGGCAAAACGGAAACTAAACCGAAATCCACCTCATTATTTTCCATGGTTTTCAATACGCTTGATTTATTGGTCACTTCCATAGTTAGGTCAATTTCAGTGTATTTTTTTAAGAACCCTGACAGAAAATACGGCATCACATATTTGCCCGTTGAAACAACCGCTATTTTTAATCTGCCCGACAAAATACCTTTGTAAGCTTCTGTTTTGTAATTGATCATTTCTACTTGCTGAAGTATCCCCCACGCTGTCGCAAGCGTTTTTTCTCCTCTCGCTGCCGCAAGTCTCCTGGCTTGTGGCCCACTGACAGGTCGCGTGCCGACAGGTGGCCCGTCTTCCCTTTGTTAAGCGTTTTGTATTAAAACAGAATTTTGTAGTTTTAATGCATAAGCCGCCACTACAAATTCTATTATCGCGAAGGTTTATATGCTACTGACCTGGCTCACCCGCAAAAGCTGGCTACCTAAACGCGGACCACAAGCCAGGGGGCTTGCGGTCAATGTCATTAAGTTAAGGAAAAAAAGAAGGAAATTAATATCGAATAATGAATTTTGAATGTCGAATTTCGAAGTTTCTTACTTCACTATTCAACATTCGATATTGGGTGTTCGATATTAAAACGCTTAACTTAATGACATTGGGCTTGCGGTAGCGTTGGGGCTGTACCCGTGCATATTTAATATTTCATGGTAAATATGCATGGCTGGGAGCATGAATTAAAGTAAGATAACCCACGCTTTTCTCCCTCATAGTGTAAACTCAAATCAGGATTTAGTGGTAAAAATGTATCTTCCTGAAATAGGAAGTGATTGATCATCAATTAATTACACAGATGTGCTAAAAAATGGCAATTTCGATATGGTTGATTATCAATTGATTATATAAAATGCGTAATTTTTAAAATAGTGAAACACGCTGATAATGAGCGTGTTTCATAGCGTTCCGGAATGTTCCGTGTGTCACGTCCTGAAAAAGGTTTACACTTTTTGATGATTAATCCTGTATTGAGTTTACACTTTATTTTAATCCTGTAATAG
>NZ_CAIWNH010000256.1 GCF_903913935.1 uncultured Mucilaginibacter sp. | reverse complement strand
TCATGTCGATTGCCTTTGATTAACTTTTATAGTTTTACAGGATGCTTATCAAACCTGAATTGCCTTAGAAACAATCTACCACGATTTAAGGAAGTAAATAACAATGGCCTAATAAGTGGGCCATTGTTATTCTTGGTGACCTAAGGCGTAATCGACTAGGGCCTAAGGGTATGATTCCGTCTCTAAGACTGTCGCTTTAAACCACATTACGATTTGGTCAGCGCATGAGTAAAGTGTGAGATAGCTATTTACAAGCCAGCATTTCAGCAACCCTCTGTTGGGAAGCTCTTTGAGCCATTAATTCAAAGCGCCCACGAATACTATTTTTAATAAAGTACTCAATCACTGTGGAAGGAATAAGTGAATCGGGCTCCACTAGGGATTCATACTTAAATGTCGTTGAGTCTTTTTCCGAAATGAGTCTCCAACTACCTTTATAGAACTTTGTATCGCCGCTAATTTGCTCGAAAGTTAACAATCGATTGGATACCTCTGTATATTCAACAAGAGACTTCATCTCGATTGAAAAAAGCAGGATTTGCTCTTCGATCACTCTATAAACCCGCACCTTATTACCAGCCCGAGATATTACTTTTGATTCTAAAATTCCTGGGATATTTTTTGCGCTCTCATAGCTCGTAATAAAAGCATAGGCAGTACAGAGGTTGATTGGAACAGTATAGGATGCTTGTATCTGAAAGCGACTATCAATCAATCTTGTGCTTACCTGAACATCATAAGGGTTAATGTTTTCTTGAGCATACCCCTGGGATATGAGCAAAACCAGCGCTAGAGGAAAAAGCCATTTCATAGACGAATTTTAGAGTCTAATTGAATTTGTTGTGTTAAACGGCATCACAAAAACTGAGCTTCGATGCGCGTCGCTTAACAGCTCAACCTTGAGAATATTCGAGAAATAAAAAACCACCCGAAGGTGGTTTTAGTTTTTCTTGGTGGCCTGGGGTGGAATCAATCACGATAACAAAATGCTCAACCCTACTTAATAAGGCCACACGCAATTCTTGGGCCTGAGTTACCAGCTGGCTGTGATTTGTAATCATCGGGGTCGCGATGAACAACAACAGATCTTCCCAATATTCCAGTTGGCCCACTACTAACAGAAAACCCGCTTAACTTTGCCGAATAAACTGCATTACCATTAGCGTCTGATTTAATGTTTGGCATATCTCCAGCATGATTTGAGCCACTTCCGGGCATGCCATGTGATGCAGTATCTGGATTAAAGTGTCCGCCCGCACTGGTTGCATCAGGAGCAGAGCAGTCTCCTTTTTCATGAACATGAAACCCTTGCTCAGCATTTGGCTTCAAACCAGAAAAGTTACCGGTTACTAAAACATCATACCCTTGCCATACAAAGTTAACCGTGCCTTTTGCATTCGAGCCTGAACGTGAATCTAGGGTGGCAGATGCTTTTTGTCCTGTTCCACGCTCCATTGACTGGCAAGCCACTAATGATAAAACAGCCAAAACACCTACCAATAAAGAAATACTTTTAGTCATCTCTTGTCTCCCTGAATTTATATTGACTCAAAAATCTATTTTATTCTGACACAAATGTCTTTTAAATAGAGACCATATTTACAGTAGTTTTATTAGGGCAGATCCCCAACCACAGTGAAGTGCTGACTATGGCTTTGGGCTCGAATATATTGTGTGTGATAGATATTCTCCATTTTTATTCACCTTTACTAAAACCATATCGCCCACATCTACAACTCTGCCCGTGAAAGCTTGAATATTGACATGATGTGTAACCAGAATCAGGGGCACCTTAGATTGCTTGACTAACTCATTTTTAATAAACTCTCCTAGTGCT
>NZ_CAIWNH010000255.1 GCF_903913935.1 uncultured Mucilaginibacter sp. | reverse complement strand
CAGGGATCATCCCGCTCCGCAGGGTACGATGCGAGAATCTGCGGGGACGGAAAACCGCGGTACCCTTCTATGCCCCAAAGGGGCTACCGGTTTGTAGAAAAAACATCACCCCGCAATATTGCCCCGTAGGCGGCTACCCATGTATGTCTCCCCCCGGCCGCTGGAACAGGGCCCTGCGTTTCTGGGGATCATCTCGCTAAAGCTATCTCGCAAATTTAAATGGCGAATATCTCCTTTTAGATATCCTGCGTTGGTTAATCTCTAAAAAATCAGTGATATAATCAGCCGTTTCCTCAGGTTCTTTTTTTATTAAAGAATTTGGAATTCGTAGTGTAATATAACCTCTTTTGAATGAATAAAAAGTCCGTTTTAAATCGGCCAATGCTTGCTTGCTGTTGTAGTTATGGTGCCCACCGTCTACCTCGATATGCACTTTTGCAGATTCAATAACAATATCAACACTTTTATGCCCATCATATTTTTCTAATTCGGCATCTACGCCATTATCTTTCAAAAGAAAATACAAAATAAGCGATTCCTCTGTTACACTGGATTGTTCTATCTTTTGTATTATCCATTTTTGATGTTGCATGCAAAGTGGTACACCGAAGTAATCGGTAGAATAGTTGTAGACTGCTTTTTGAATAGCACAGTCACATTCGAGACAATACATAAATTTCTATAAGGTTTAAAATTTAATCAGAAATATCACTTTAATTTTTTACGTGTGCAAGGGCATTCTTTCTGCTACTGCGGTTTTATAACCCGTACTATTGAATGGCAGCGTCTTTCAACTGCTACCTGAATCCAAGCCTGGCTAAACTTTCCTCTGGTCGTATATCTGAAAGAAATACCCAGATTAGTTGAAAACTGCATTAATACATGCCACGAGTTATTATCCGCTAAACCCGCGGGAGAGGGGTGAAGAAATCTGTTACAAAACACATTCAAAAATTCCAACCACTTTCAGATAGTTAAGTTCATCTTCAGCTACGACAATGTCTTCGTAGTCCGGATCAAAAGATAATGGCTTTAAGATAATTGATTGATGACTCCATCGTTCATTTTCAATGGCCTTTTCACTTCTATATACTTTAACGGTATAATTTGAGCCAAAATCCTTATCCCGGTAGCTCGTGTATTGCACTAATACAATTTTTCCGTTCCTCGAACCTCCATTGTCCTCTCTAAATAAACAAACAGAGCCATTCGGAATTACCTTATTCATTGATTCACCAATAACCGTACAGGCAAATAAGTCTTTAGACGGTTTGTATCTTGGTGGCAACTCAACCCAAACGATATCGTCAGCACTTACATTCTGTAAATCACTGAAACTACCTGCGGCTGCCTTTAAATCATATAGGGGAACCGAATTTTCATAAGGAATTATGTTTTCTTTGGACACATAATTAATGATTTTTTTTGTCCGGTATTTTTCGATATGGTGTGCAAAATATTCTCTCAAGTTTTCATCGCAGACGTATACATAGGTGCCTTTGATACCCCTTAACATAATTGTTTTGTAGATATTGATGATAAAATCTTTAAGCTCTGCCGGATCAGTAATTGAATTTTTACCATTTTTATCGTGATAGTTGCTTTTTTCAATCACTATTTCGTTTTTTACTTTATCATAGCTAATCTCTTTGCCAAAAATTATTCCAGCGTAGTTTAAGTCATATCCTTGTGTAGTGTGTATGCACCCCACTTCATTTATAGCATTTGGGGAATTTATAAAATCAATGGATACACTATTCCATTTGAGCCAGGTATCTTCTATCTCGATATCGTAAAGATTCGGGTCTTTATTTGAAACCCAGGGCCACGAAAAGCCAGCAATCAATCTTGATAAGCCGTTTTCGTCGTCCCTAAGCTTAATTTCCGTAATCAAGTCCTTAATCGAGTCAAAAAGTAAAAATTCATATTCTTTTGATTTGAACCCTTTTTCGCCTGAATTTAT
>NZ_CAIWNH010000254.1 GCF_903913935.1 uncultured Mucilaginibacter sp. | reverse complement strand
GGCCGCTTCCGCATCTTCTTTGTTTTTTTGCAGGAGTGCCAGCGTTTGTATGGTTTTGCCCAGGCCCATATCGTCCGCAAGGCAGCCGCCAAAATGATACTCCTTTAAAAAATGGAACCAGTTATAACCAGCCTTTTGGTACGGACGCAAATGCCCGTTAAAATTTAAAGGCATATCAACTTCGGGCAGCGTTTCAAAGTCTGTTAGCCGCTGCAGTTTGCGGCCCATGGATACATTGGCCATCTCCCCTTCAAACAAATCATTTACCAGGCCTATATGATGCCTGCGGAGTTTCAGGTGATTGCCACCCTCGGTAAAGTGCAGCAGGTTACCATATTGCGAAAACCATTTTTCGGGAATCACCGCAATTTCTCCCGAAGGCAAAACAAATTCCTTTTTATGGTTAAGGATATGATTTTTTAGCTGGATAAACGGGATGCGGTAGGTGCCAAAATATACTATGGCATTGATATCAAACCAGTCGTTATTTTCACTAACCTCCAGGTCGATCTTGGTGCCGCCGAATACATAGCGTTTTTGTCCGCTTGATTCGGGCTGCTCAATTTCAAAACCTTCTTCCAGCAAAAGTTCGTAATGCTGGTTGATCCATTCAAATATCGAAAATGAACGATCGGCATCGTCATCCGGCAAATCCACTTCCAGGTTTTTAAATAACGAGGACGCTGTTTTCAGGCCCATTTGCTCCAGCTGCTGGAATTTGTTTTTTTCCCACAACACAGAACGTTTGATGCGGTGAAAAGTATAATTATCGCCCTCATTCTCCATCCGTACCGAAATATGCCTTTCATCGCCATAGGAAAAAACATAACCGGCATATTTAAAAAACAGCTGTAACTGCGATGTGCCCCCCTCAATATAAATAGGCTTTAAAACCGGGTGCGCATTATATTTTTCGGTGTTGATGGTAAAGCCTTCTGCATAAACATGGTGCTTCTCGATGAGCGGGGCCACAAATTTTTCAAAGTATGACTTTTCCGACGAGCGGGGAATTGCGATATAACGTTTGTTTAAAAACGGCACCAGTTTTTTGCCTTCTATCTCCTTCTCAAAATAATAAAGGGTATCGTCCAGCAACATCCATGCCGGGTGGTTGCAAATGATCTCGGCATTTTTGAACATAAACTCAATGCGCATTCCCTGGTATTTAATGGTTGGGAAATACCTGATCTCCTGCTCATCCCGCCTGAAATGAAACAACACGGTTGCCGCTTCAGTGGCTATCTGCAATTTTTTTTCGGCCGGGTAACCCTCCTTGCTCATCAGGTAAAGGGGTTTATCGGCCAGCAGATTTAACGCCTCGGCCATCCGCTTTTCAATTTTTGGGCGAATGGTATCAAAAAGCTGTTCATTAAAGATCCTGGTAAAAAACTCAAACGGCCGGATGGGCTTTTTATAGAATTTTTTGATCAGGTTGCCCTGCTCCATCTCCTCTAATATCTTTACCAGTTTAAGGTCGGTATCATCCAGATAGGGCAAAAATTCCTTGGCTGTATTAGAGAATAAACGCTGGTGGG
>NZ_CAIWNH010000253.1 GCF_903913935.1 uncultured Mucilaginibacter sp. | reverse complement strand
GATACTGAACAAACTGACCGTAGTAAAGGCAACAATGGCCTGGCAGATTTATGCCAAAAATTGAAGGAAGGGGGTGTAAAGGGTATTAGCTTGTGCGAGTTCGATCATCGCGATATACAACGGCACCCAATAATTGGGTCAGTATTAAAACTTTACGCTGACTGAGATAAGAATGCGGCTCGCAAGGCCGCATTTTTACGACGAGTTGCCCAACCCTTTTCTCCCGTCCCAGGAGGATTCTTCCAGCCGCTTCCGGTTCCGTTAATCAGTTTTGTTTGTTTTGTTTTGGCTACGGCCTCTGGTGTGTTACGCCACCCATCACCTTTGAGTGCCGTTGTAGCTTTCATTTTTTCGATAGACTCTTTTGATTTTGGTTTATTAAGAGTTCCATTTTTCTTTTTTGTTTCTAATTGTTTAGCAATAGTTGTAGGAAATGATTGATGCGTCCCTCTTTCTTTCATAGTTGCCATTGCTTTTTGCCTGGCCTCTGGTTTATGCGGATTATTTAATGTACCGTTTTTTATTTTAGTGGCTTTGGATTTAGCTTTATGACTATCTGAATGTACAAGTCCTGCAGTTCCATCACCACCATCTGTTTTATTATATAATATTCCAGCACCTATATCTTTACGACCGTACCAGCGAATTAACTTTCGTTCAAGAATAAAAGACCCAATTTCTAACAAATCCCAGTCTGTAATTATGATGCGAGAATCATCCTTAGGAGTCCATACCCCTCTATTATTTTTTATATCTCTGTGCTCCTCCCAGGCACGAATGCCTTTGCCCTTGCCACAGTAGTAAGGAGTACCATTGTCTCTCAAATAGAGATAAACATAAAATCCAGTTGGTGGAGTATTTTTAGTAAATATCATGCTGACATTGCCTTATAATGTTAGAGTAGTTGGGTGTTTCAGCACCGCGAACTACACCATTATTTAGTCAACAACTATTCTTTTTCACCGGTGATATGTGTGTATATTTCTTTCCAGTTTTTTAGAATTGTAATACCAGGATGATATTTTGACATATTATGACCGTGCTCTAATACAAGGGGTTGTAATCCATATTTGTATCCACACTCGGCATTGGACCATTTATCCTCAATCCAATGGAGTCCGGTTCCTTCATATTCTTGCAGTGCTTCGTCTTTGTCGGCACCTGTATCCAAACATACGATCCGTTCAAAAGCATACTCTCCAAATAGTTTTTTAAGATTCATTTCGCGGAGTCGTTGTGCGTTTGGGTCTAAACTTAAGGATGTGATACAGTGGAATTGATAGCCAAATTTTTCAACTAATTTTTTTACATAATACATGGCATCACGCTGTGCCGGTAAGAATCCAATTGCAGCACTTTCGTTAAACAGGCGTATAAGTTTAACTACCTGTTCTCTGGGTATGCCGTAGCGTATGCTCATATCATAATTGAGCTTGCTACCCGGAATCTCTTCAAAACCGTGTTCCTGCATCCAAACATTAAAGGCCCACTCCCAGTCTAACAAACAACCGTCAGCATCGGTTAGGATAAGTTTTTTTCTGTTTCTGTATTTCGATTTCATAATATTATTATACTATAAAATGCTTTTTTGGTCAACCAGGTGCAATTTCAGCTTTAATATCAATAGGATGCCCGTTTTCTTGGAACAAGCGTTCGATCGTCGCCGAATAGTGTTGATAATAATAACCGACAATGCGATCCCAATCTTTTGGTACGGTTACATTGTTCATG
>NZ_CAIWNH010000252.1 GCF_903913935.1 uncultured Mucilaginibacter sp. | reverse complement strand
ATGATCACGATAACAGCCAATACTGTTCCCGCGCAAAACGTGGTGCATTTAATTGGCGAAGTACTTGTAAATTAAAAATAATATAAAATTAATATAAAAATGATAGATACTATTTTATTACAGGCCGCAGGCGGTTTTGGAACACAACAAATAATTGTTTTTGGATTGATCGCACTTGTGTTTTATTTCTTTATGATCCGGCCTCAGGTAAAAAAATCAAAAGACCAGAAGAAATTTGTAACCGAGTTAAAAAAGGGCGATAAGGTAGTAACCACAGCCGGAATCCATGGCAGGATCCTTGAAATTAACGATGCCACTTTTTTGATTGAAGTAGACAATGGAAAGATCCGTTTTGATAAATCAGCAATATCTTTAGAGGCATCAAGAGCATTAAATGCGCCGCCGGTTGTTACTAAGTAATATTGAGGTAAAAGGCTAAAGGTTTTTAACACTTTACTTTTAATCTTTTTACCTTTCAGTCGTTAAATTAAGATAAAAATCAAAAGGTGAAAGGAGTGATTTGCTGCCTTTCACCTTTTGGCTTTTACCTTTCACCTCAAAATGGCAATAATAAAATTATCTGTAACAGAGCGAAGAAGATTATCGGCATTTTTTACGTGCCTGGTATTGGCTTTTGCCGCATGGATAATTACTGTTTTGTCTAACCCTAAGCCCTATGTAGTAAAGGAAGTGCTGGAGTTCAGGAATACTCCCCAAAGGCGGGCATTTCGTTCGTTACAGTCTGATACGGTTAATATTACGATTAACGGGACAGGCTGGGATATGCTTTTTTCAAAAATGAATTCCGCCTATAAAGCCATTACCATTGACCTCCACACGCTGGAGAGCAAAAGCTATGTGGTGTTAAGTTCGCAGAAAGACCAGATCAACAGTAAAAGGGAAGTTGACCAGCAAATAATCGCTTTTAATCCTGATACGCTTTATTTTGATTTTTCCAACAGGAAAGAGAAACGGGTGCCGGTGCATTTGGTAAGTGCGGTGAGATACGGGCGCCAGTTTTTTCAATCGGGGCCGGTAACTTTGAACCCGGCTTATGTGATCATTAATGGCCCTGCGAGTGTTATCGATAAAATAACATCATGGAATACGGATACTTTAAAGTTGGACAGCATTGACGAAAGTGTTGTTACCCGTATAGACATGCAACCGGTTAAAGAAGGGAATCTAAGCTTGTATCCTAAAAATATACAGGCTACTATCCCTGTTGATGAATTCACCGAAAAGGTTTTGGAGATACCCGTCAAGGTTTTAAACGCCCGGAATATAGGCGAGGTGAAGATATTTCCTCAAAAAGTTAAGGTAACTTTTACAACCTCATTAAGCAGGTATGCCGAGACTGATGAAGACTTTTTTGAAGCAACTGCAGACCTTGATCTCTGGAAAAAAAACGGTTATAAAACATTACCGGTAGTGCTTTCAAAGATCCCGGAATACTGCCATATCGTAAAGATCGAACCACGAAATATTGATTTTATCGTCAAAGAATAATGCTCAAAATCGGCATAACAGGCAACATCGGCAGCGGAAAGACCACTGTAAGTAAAATTTTTGAAATTTTGGGCATACCGGTTTTTTACGCCGATGATGCAGCCAAAAGCGTTATGGTAGCCGATCAGCAGCTGATCGCTGAAATAAAAGCGGCCTTTGGTAATGCCTCTTATTTTGAAGACGGTACTTTAAACCGTAAACATATTGCAGCCATAGTTTTTAATAATGACGAACAGTTAGCCAGGTTAAATGCTATCGTTCACCCCGCAACTTTCAGGGCTTTTGATACCTGGGTTAAAACAATTAGCAACGTGCCTTACGTTTTAAAGGAAGCAGCCTTATTGTTTGAAAGTGCATCGTTTAAAATGTGCGACTATAATATCATGGTGCAGGCTCCGTTTGAAACCAGGGTAGAACGGGTGATGAAAAGGGATGGTCTTAGCCGTGAAGAAATTGAAAAACGCGAAGGCTACCAATTATCCGAAGAAAAGAAAACCAAATTAGCCGATTTTATAATAAAGAACGACGATAGCGAGTTGGTAATACCGCAGGTTTTGGCGTTGCATGAGAAACTTGTCATTATGTCATTAGGTCATTAAGTCATTGGTGGCCGGCATTAAAAACATTATAATTAATTGATCTTAAACACCGTTCGTTAGGCTAATGACTCAATGACCTAATGACCTAATGACTCAATGACCTAATGATTAAAGAAGATTTTGTTTATTTCGATACCAACGGACTGTACTGCAAATACGGTGATTTTTATATCGACCCGGTATTGCCTGTAAAAAACGCCGTTATCTCGCACGCCCATGCCGATCATGCCAAAAGCAATAATCATACGGTGTACTGCACGGCGGCAACTTATGCGTTTATGCAACTGCGCTATGGTAAAAATGCCGCAGTTCAAAGCCATATAGTAGCTTACGATCAGCCATTCACCATCGGGAACGTGAAAATTACCCTCGTCCCGGCAGGGCATATGCTAGGCTCGGCACAGGTTTTAATGGAATATGAAGGTGTTGAATATTTATACACCGGTGATTATAAGCTTCAGGCCGATAATACCTGCGAGCCCCTTGAATGGGTTAAAACAGATGTGTTGATCACAGAAAGCACCTTTGCAAACCCTGAAATAACGCACCCTGATCCGGTTAATGAAATAGAAAAACTTAACGATATTAAAATAAATATCCTTTTGGGTGCCTATGGGCTTGGTAAAAGCCAGCGGCTGATCAGCATGATCAATCAATATGCACCTCAAAAAAAGATCCTGGTTCATCATAAAATTGCCCCCATTAATGCTATTTATGAGAAAATGGGATTTCCGCCCGGTAAATACGAACATTACAGCCGGAAGCTGATGAAGAACCAGGAGGAATTTGTTTATATCGTGCCACCTTTTACCTTTGATGCCTATATCCGTGCTACAGGGGTAAAGCGTTTATTTGCCTCAGGCTGGAAAAACCTGCAGGTAAATGAGCAGGATACCTTATTTATTTCGGATCATGTGGATTGGCAGGATATCCTGTTAACCATTAAACAAACCGATCCGCAACAAATATGGACCTTACATGGCAACGGACAGTATTTAAAGAAGCAATTCGGAAATGATATTTTTGTGAAACTATTATAGCAATGCTGGTTGAAAATGTTGATTTTTATATAAATGCCGATGGTAACTTTGTTTTTACAAGCGAATATCATTTAAAGCGCGGATATTGCTGCAAAAACAAATGCCTGCACTGTCCCTGGGAATATGGAAAAACGAAGCACGATAAAAATATTAAAAAATAAAAGGGATATTTGAATTTTAAGCCAACATGATGTATGAAGTTAGATGACGAAATAGTAAGCAGTAAATTCGAAGACAATTATCATAAAGTCGTGGTTAACGTTGGTTACACGCATGGCTGGCTGAATAATTTACTGCGGTCTGAATTTGAAAAGTATAATTTAACTCCTCAACAGTTCAATATTTTACGAATTTTAAGGGGGCAGTACCCGTGTCCGGCAACCGTGAACTTATTAAAAGAGCGGATGATAGATAAGATGTCTGATGCTTCGCGGATTGTAGACAGGCTGGTTCAAAAAGGCCTGGTTTCCCGTTGTACCAATTCAAAGGACAGGCGCGCCGTGGATATCCGGATAAGTGATGAAGGACTGGAAATATTAAGTAAGATGGATGTTGAATTTATTACGCGCGATTTCCTGAGCCAAAATTTGAGCGCAGAGGAGGCCGGGACTTTGAGTGATCTATTGGATAAATTACGCGGCTAATTCACGAACAAAAAATCCCGGTTGAATTTTTAGAAATATCCAAACAAAAAGCCAGCCTACGAAAGCGCCATAAATAGCCCCGCAAAAAACATCTATCGGGAAGTGTACGCCCACATACACCTGGGCAAATGATATTAAGCCAGCCCATAATATCCCCCAAAACCAGATCCATCGCCATTTTTTGCAAAACAACAAGATTATAAAAAAGGCCATTGCGAAATGGTCTGTGGCATGCGTAGAAGGGAAACTGAGCCCTGTGCCGCACGGTACGCGCAATATATCGGTTTTTGATACAACCGGATCCTGGCAGGGGCGAAGCCGGTGAACAAGCGGCTTTACTATGCGGGCACTGGTAAAATCGGCAAAGCCGGCTGACAGCGCCATGCACACAATTAGGATAAGTCCTGTTTTTTTATATTTCCATATAAAAAATGCAATAATGAACACATAAAGCGGTATCCAGGTAGGAGGATGTCGCAGCCAGGGCATTATCCAATCAAAAAAAGGGTTTGCCAGGTCGTGGTTAATAAAATAAAATAAATGCCGGTCCAGCTGCAAAAAAAAATCAGGCATTGTTTTTTTATATTTTTTTAAACTATCAGCTATGCTGATGTCAAAACGTTATAAGTAAAAGAAAAAAAGGCGTTACATATTAAACAGCGCCAAATATAAATAATAAATAGCGGCCTAAAACAATGCAACTTATATGTTGCATCGGTTAAATATTTTTATTTTTGCGGTATAAAACATTTACACTTTGACATTAATCAAATCAATCTCGGGCATTAGGGGTACCATCGGTGGTACGGTGGGTGAAGGCTTAACCCCGTTAGATATTGTAAAATTCACTTCGGCTTATGGCACCTGGGCTGTAAACAAAACAGAGTTAAAAAAAATAGTTCTTGGCCGCGATGCACGTATTTCGGGCGACATGGTAAATAACTTGGTGATAGGCACTTTACAGGGTTTAGGAATAGATGTTATTGACCTTGGCCTTTCAACAACACCAACCGTTGAAATAGCCGTGCCGGCAGAAAAGGCCGCAGGCGGTATCATATTAACCGCCAGCCATAATCCAAAACAATGGAACGCACTTAAGCTTTTGAACGGCGATGGCGAATTTATAAATGACGCGGAAGGCAAATCAGTACTTGAAATTGCCGAAAATAGCGACTTTAAATTCGCTGATGTAAACGACCTCGGCAAGGTTTATACTGATAAAAATTATCTGAAAGAACATATAGATCAGATACTTGCTTTGCCGCTTGTTGATGTTGAAGCCATTGCAAAAGCTGATTTTAAAATCGTTATTGATTGCGTTAACTCAACCGGGGGCATATTTGTTCCGGCTTTATTAAAGGCTTTGGGTGTTAATACCGTATATGAATTGTTTTGCGAACCTGATGGCATTTTTCCGCATAACCCGGAGCCTTTGCCCGAAAACCTTACCGCGCTATCAAAAGAGGTGCTGCAAAAAAGGGCCGATCTGGGCATAGCCGTCGATCCTGACGTTGACCGCCTTTGTTTTGTTTGCGAGGATGGCAACATGTTTGGCGAGGAATATACATTGGTTGCTGTCGCTGATTATGTATTAAAGCACACTCCTGGCAATACGGTGTCCAACCTGTCGTCAACCCGCGCTTTGCGTGATGTTACCGAAAAAGCAGGCTGCGAATACCATGCCGCAGCGGTGGGAGAGGTGAACGTGGTTACTAAAATGAAAGAGGTAAACGCCATCATAGGCGGCGAGGGTAACGGCGGAGTGATCTATCCTGAGTTACATTATGGCAGGGATGCTCTTGTCGGCATTGCCTTATTTCTTACCCACCTGGCTAAGTTTGGCAAATCTGTTTCAAATTTAAGAAGTACGTACCCGGGATATTTCATTTCCAAAAACAAGATCACCCTTACACCAGACATGGATATCGATGCCCTGTTGCTGAAGGTGGAAGACAAATACAAAAAACAACCCTATAGTACCATTGACGGGCTGAAAATAGAATTCGACAAAGAATGGGTACATTTGCGCAGGTCGAATACGGAGCCTATTATCCGGATCTATTCTGAAGGTAATTCAGAAACTGTGGCGAATAACCTGGCTAATAAGATTATTGCCGATATAAAAGAGATATTAAATTAATTATTGAATTAGTGAATTATTGAATTAGTGAATTAAAAGGTTTGCTTTCGTTTTCAAGTAAATCCAGATCGTTCACCCATTCAACTATTCACTAATTCACTCAGTCAACAACTCACTAATTGATATGCGTGTTTATCTGGATAATGCAGCTACCACACCGCTTGATGCTGAAGTAATGAAGCAAATGTATGCGGTGATGGAAAATACTTATGGTAATCCGTCGTCGATACATGGACATGGCCGGGAGGCAAGGACTTTGATTGAAAGATCGCGCAAGACCATAGCTAACCTGCTGCATTGTTCTCCGGCAGAAATATTTTTTACCAGCGGCGGTACCGAGGCGGATAATACCGCGATACGCTGTGGTATTATCGACAATCAAATTAAGCACGCTATTACCAGTCGTTTGGAACATCACGCCGTTATCCATACCCTTGAAGCGATGCAGAAAAACGGTATTATTAAGCTAAGTTTTGTTGATACCGACAACAGGGGCAATATTGACCTTCAGCAACTGGAAACATTACTCCGGGATAATGAGCGTAGTTTTGTGTCGTTAATGCACGCCAACAATGAAATAGGCACTTTAACCGATATTGACGGGGTAGGAGATATTTGTGAACAATACAATGCAGTTTTTCATTGTGATACTGTACAAACAATGGGACACTATGCCCACGATCTGAGTAAGTTGAAAATGCATTTTATGGTATGTGCGGCGCATAAGCTTCACGGACCGAAGGGTGTTGGCTTTTTGCATGTGAACCACAAAATTAAAATAAAGCCGATGATATACGGCGGTTCGCAGGAACGCAATATGCGCGGCGGCACCGAGAACCTGTATGGCATTGTAGGGCTGGCTAAAGCGCTTGAAATAGCCTATGCGGAAATGGCGCAGCACCAGGAACATATCCAGGGCTTAAAAACCTATATGATTAACCAGTTGACTGAAAAGGTGCCGGGGATCAGCTTTAATGGAGAAACAGATCCTGCTAAAAGTTTATACACAGTTTTAAATGTGTCATTCCCTGAAATGGAAATGGCGGATATGCTGTTATTTAATCTTGATATTGCCGGAATTTCAGCTTCAGGAGGCAGCGCCTGCAGCTCAGGCACGGATATTGGCTCGCATGTATTGGGGGCGATAGGGGCAAACCCATCAAGGCCGTCCGTTAGGTTTTCCTTTTCAAAATACAACACAAAGGCTGAGATTGACTACACAATTGCCAAAGTTCGCGAACTTTGCGCGGTAAACGCATAGGTAAATCAGACGATTGTAGTTTAAGTTTTACCAAAAGTAAGATAGGGCACGGATTTTGTTTGGTTTATTAATTATAAATTAATAAACCTATGAAAGCGAATAGTCAGAATAAATCGAAAAACCCCGAGCGGAAGGGAAATGGTATTCCCAAAGAAAACCCTGGCAAGAAAAGTGAAGGAGATGAGAATTTACTTTATCCTCATGAAAGGGAACTTCAACACCAGCAAAGCGGTAACGATGCTTCGTATAGCGAACAAATAGACGTTACTCCATCCAGGCAACATGAAGTTCCTTCAGTTGGCAATGCGACTACGGATTTTAAACCCAGCAACCACGGCCGCCGAGCCGGCAGGATGGTAGGGCACGAACCGGGTACCGAAAACGCAGTTT
>NZ_CAIWNH010000251.1 GCF_903913935.1 uncultured Mucilaginibacter sp. | reverse complement strand
GTTACGCTTTTATAGAAGATACAAAGTAAAGTACCTTAAACGAAACCGCATTAGCAGATTGCTCTACTACTCTTTTCTAACGCTTTCATTTGGAAGTACATTATTGTGTTTCGCTCTTTCAGATAAAATAGTTGATTACGTCTTAAATAATTATCCTTCAAAAATCACCACTGCAAAAATCACTTCTGTAGAAGATGGACCAAATTTTAAACAACGGTCATATGATGTTACATTTATTTATGTAAATAAAGGTGATACAATTACGCAGGGATTTACCACACAGAAATATAGCATATATTGGGCGGGGCGACCGCTTCTAATCAGGTATTCGTTAAAATACCCGGACATGTATGTGATCTTGAAGCGGCTTTAGTGGCTAAAAAACACAGGGCGTTACCTCTTGCCTTTTTCCCCACTTATTGGTATATTTGTGATAGTACTGCCACGATAGCTTTTTTTAGCTTGTGTTTTTTTAAAAGAAATTCCCCGATCTCGTCAAAAACCAAAATTCAAACAAGTTCTTTCTTTAATTACTTTACATCTATCTGATAAATAGCATTTTAGCAAAAAATAAACCCAATTTCCTTTGGTACCCCAAATGCGTTTTGCCTTCGGAATGACCCTGAAATCTGCTACCCAAAACGCGTTTTGCCTTCGGAATGACCCTGAAAGGTGGTACCCAAAATGCATTTTGCATTCGGAAATGATTTTTTTCTGCTACCCAAAACGCATTTAGGGTAGCAAAATCCCACATTTTTTACCTATTTCTTTATTTTTGGAGTAAACATATTCATAATTATAGCCTAAATTTATGCCGTTCCGGGGTCGGATAAACCTCCAAAACAACCCTTTATATACTAAACTGATGATCAATAAAATTGCTCTTTTTTCGTTTTTTATTTTGTTACTCTTTTCCCGGTCGGTTTTGGCACAGGAGATCATTGATACACCCATTGAACATTATATCGTGTATCAAGATCCAAAAGTTATCAAAGTAAAGATCAATCCGCCTTTTGCAATAACCGGCCGTGTTATTGGGATGAACCTTGAAAATGTACAGGATGTTGCGGTAACTAATATATGCACTGCTGAAACTGCGAAAACCGACAACAATGGAATTTATCGTATCCACGCGGCGAAAGGCGATACCCTTGCTTTTGTGATCTCTAAATACTCCACGGAGTTAAGGGGCGTAAAACCTTCAAAGGAAAATTTGAATATCATCCTGATAAAACGAAAAGCCGACGCCTTTGTTAATAAAATCCCAATCCACGACTACAACAAAGCAGTAAGTGATGATAATGATATCTACCACATCCTCGAAAAAGATGCGAAACTGGAAGGAAAGTGGGTTTATTAGGTTGATTGGGTTGAATTAAATCTTGATGAATAAAAAACAGAAAATCAATATGAAAAACATTGGCATTTTAGGTTCGGGCATAGTGGCTACCACACTGGCCGAGGGATTTATTAAGCACGGATACAGCGTTTGTTTAGGTACCGGGCATCCCGAAAAATTAGAGAGCTGGAAAGCGCAGCAAGGCGGCAAGGCCACCATTGGTTCATTTGCCGACGCCGCCAAATTTGGTGCCCTGCTGGTGCTGGCGGTTAAAGGCAGCGCAGCAATAGTTGTCCTGGAAAGTGCAGGCAGGGAAAATTTAAAAGATAAAACTATTATCGATACGTCCAACCCTATTGAAGCGGCCCCGCCGGTAAATGGGGTATTGAAATTTTTCACCAATATCAATGAGTCGCTGATGGAGCAATTGCAGATGGCATATCCGGAGGCAAATTTTGTGAAGGGCTATAACAGCGTCGGCGCGCCGCTAATGGTCAACCCTGATTTCGGCGGAACAAAACCTACCATGTTTATTTGCGGCAATAACGCACAGGCAAAAAATGAGGTAGCTGAAATTAATACCCTGTTTGGATTTGATACCGAAGATATGGGCACGGCTGAAGCAGCAAGGGCCATTGAGCCACTTTGTATGTTGTGGTGCATTACCGGCTTCACCACCAACAAGTGGGACGGACATGCGTTTAAATTGTTGAGGAGGTAATGAAGAACATCTATAATCTGGAAGACTGGAAATTAAATAAAGATATTTTGAATGCCCAACGATTCGTTGAGGTAAAGATTAATTTAAAATATCCGGAATCAGAGCAATTCATCGGGTTTAAACCAAAAGAGCGAATAAAAAGGATCAACCTTGATCATCAAATAAAACTGAATGAACTGCTTGCTTTAAACTTATTTGACAAATACGAGATCAACGGAACTAAAAAACGCCCCCTCGGGGTTAAAGCTAAAATTAAATACAATTCATTATCTATCATTAACAAGCTTAGTTATGTAAGCAGTATTTGGATCGAATCCGTTGATCATGCAGTAAATATAAAAAAGGAGGAAATAGCAACAGAAAAATATTTCTGTGTTAAAATGACCGTAGCAATAGACATAGAAGGAATCTCTTGCAAAAAACAAGATATTGAAAAGAGATTTGTTTTGATTAAAGCAATGTCATCAGATGAAGCTTATGAAAAATTAGAAAAAACAAAAGAAACATATACAACCCGTTATCTGAACTCAGACGGAAGATTTGTCAGATGGAAGATCGAGAGCTTCGATGATTGTTACGAAACTGATATCATCAGTCCTAAAGATCTGGATGAGGAAGCAGGTGTAGAGGTTTATTCAAAATTAAAATCGCGAAAAAGAAAGTCGACAGATGTTTGGGACGGGGCGTTTTGAGGTAACTATTAAATGTTACCACATATTCGATCCTTGATATTCATTACTTTATTGCTAATTTTAGGCGATAAATTAATCTATTGCCGCCATGCCGGGAAGCAGGCAATAAACCCCTTTTTTAAATGGAAATAAAACCTAAAAGTGTAAAAAGCACTCATTTAAAAAACATGATCATCAAATGCCTTTATTTTGATAAAGCGATGTCATGTGCCGAATTGAGTGAATTGTTTGATAAAAGCATCCCCTCCATAGCCAAAGCTGTTAATGAATTGATTGAAGAAGGTTTTGTAATCGAGCAGGGCTATGCCCCATCAAGCGGCGGGCGGCGGCCATTAATGTATGCCATCAATGCCAGCGCCATGTATATCCTTTCCATCGCCATGGACCAACTGTCAACCCGCATTCAACTGGTCGACCTGCTAAACCATCCCGTTGCGGACATGGAAATGTTCGACCTGAAACTGTTGCATAACGAGCAGGCGCTTGATTTACTGGTTGAAAAAATTAACAATTATCTTGCACACTCCGGAATCCCGAAAGAAAAGATCGCCGGAATAGGCATTGGTATGCCCGGTTTTATTAACCCGATAAAAGGCATCAATTACACCTACCTGGATGCAGGTGATAAAACCTTAAATCAATACTTAACAGACGAAACCGGGTTACCGGCTTATATCGATAACGACTCCAGTCTGATTGCTTTGGCCGAACAAAAATTCGGGATAGCCAGGTCGCAGAAAGAAGTAATGGTGATTAACCTGGGCTGGGGCATTGGTTTGGGGATGATCGTTAACGGCGAGATCTTCAGGGGCAGAAACGGCTTTGCCGGTGAGTTCAGTCACATCCCCATATCCGAAGATGGGGCGCTTTGCACCTGCGGCAAACGCGGTTGCCTGGAAGCTGAAGCATCGATGCTGGTCGTATCAAAAAAAGCGATTGAAGGCATACAGCAAGGCAGGATAACCAGTTTAAAGCAAATTGATGAGGCACACTCCAAACAAATGGGCGACGCCATTATGGACGCTGCATTAAACGGCGACCAGTTTGCCATTGAGCTTTTTTCGGATGCGGGCTATAAGATCGGCAAAGCTTTGGCTATCCTCATTCATATCATGAACCCGCAGGCCATTGTATTAAGTGGCCATGGTGCCAAGGTTGGTAAAATATTACTGGCGCCGATTCAGCAAGCTTTGCATAAGTATTGTATCCCCCGCTTGTCGCGCGGTACTGAACTGTTAATATCCGAACTGGGCTTTGATGCCGAGCTGATTGGCGCGGCGGTGTTGGTGATGGAGAATTTTGATAAAGAGGTAAAAAGCCAGTTGATTGCGGGATAGTTGATTGTCGATGGACGATAGTCCACGGCAATTACCCGAAATGTAATACCAATATAGTATTTAATTTAAACCTAAATAGGCGATGGTTAATGGACAATCGGCATAGAACAAAAAAAATGAATCAAAAATATAAAGCCGGGGTACTTTTTGGGATATTCTGTATGATCACCTCTTTTGTAAATAACATGTTCATTTTCCCTGAGCCTGACCATTCCAAACACATGATGGGAATTGTGATTACATCGGTGATAGGCGGCGCGGTTGGCAGATTTTTATACGGATGGTTTACCATATGGTACAGAGCAAGAGGCACCAAAAGCGTTGAATAGTATTATGGTTGGCTCTTTATATAATAATGAAGGATATAGACCTTTTCTATTTACAAAAAGATGAACCCATAAAAAGCTGCCTGCTTTATCTGCGGGAACATCTGCTTGCTTTTGATAAAAACATCACCGAGGCCTGGAAATACAGGATGCCGTTCTTTTGTTACAAGGGCAAAATATTTTGTTATTTGTGGGTGAATAAAACAACACATCAGCCTTATATTGGCATTGTTGAGGGGCGAAAGCTTGAGCACCCATTATTAATCATAGAAAAACGGTCGAGGATGAAAATAATGATGATTGACACGGATCAGGATATTCCGGTTGATACCATCAATTCAATTTTAACAATGGCGATCAGCCTCTACGATAAATGACATGCAAATTAAAAGAATCACCCCATCTGAATACCAACTGGTAGCTGGCCTGTTTGATCAATACCGGGTATTTTATAAGCAACCTTCGGACATCAGGCTCGCCGAAAACTTCATCAAAGAACGCCTTGAAAATAAGGAGTCGGTAATATTTTTGGCTTTGGGGGATGACGGCAAACCGGCGGGGTTTACACAACTATATCCTCTAATTTCGTCCGTAAGGGCAATAAAAAACTGGCTGCTGAATGATCTTTATGTAGATGCCGCTTACCGAAAACAAGGCATCGGCGAAGCTCTTATAAAAACCGCTATGGATTTTGCAAAGGAACAAGGCTCAGCCTATGTAAAGCTGGAAACAGCTTATGATAATTATACTGCCCAAAGCCTTTACGAAGCCATTGGTTTCAAAAAACAGGAACCGGATACCGGGTATTTTAATTACCGGATAGAAGTGAGTGAAAAATAAAAGCTATTTAACTGCGGAGATCGCTAAGAAAGCGCAAAGCACGCGGAGAATTTAAGATAAAGCGATAATTGCTTTTTTATACCTCCGTGGGCTCTACGCCTCCTCTTTTCCTCTGTGTTAATATCTAAAAGTGACAGGAAATCATCAATAAATACTATCTTCAAAACTTATAATCATAAAAAATGCAAAAACCTGACAGCCTGATCTTCGATATGGACGGCACCCTTTGGGACGCCGTGGATACTTATGCCGCTTCGTGGAATTTAGTTTTTGAAGAATTAGGCATTGACATCGTGGTGGAACGCGAACAACTGGGTAAAATGGTTGGAATGGAGGGTAAAAAAGTTGTAGGGTTGATTATGCCCGATTTTGATGATGAAAAACGCCAGATGATCTATAACCTGGTGAACGAGAAGCGCAAGGCAATACTTCCCCAACGTGGCGGGGCTTTATACGATGGTGTAAAAGAAGGCCTGCAACAACTAAACGAAAAATACGACCTTTTTATCCTGAGCAATTGCGCCAAAGGCATCATCCGTTTGTTTATTGACTGGGCGGGTATTGATGAGCATATTAAGGACGAACTGGCTCACGGCGTAAATTTTATGCCCAAGAGCCATAATATCAAACTGCTTTCGGATATGCATGGGCTTAAAAAACCGGTTTATATTGGTGATACCGAAGGCGACGGGCAACAAAGCCGCCTGGCCGGGATCCCATTTGTTTTTGTAAGCTACGGATTCGGGCAAACAGCCGATTATGATTTGAAGTTTGATAATTTCAAATCATTGACAGAATATTTTATGAGTCTTTAATTACAGAATAACGCTACCCTTCCCAAAAAAATAAAAATAGTCGTGCGATTGATGATTTAAGGTCGACGGCTTTCTTCATCTAACTAATAAAGTTAAATATTGTTAAACTGACGGCGAAAAGGCCTTTGTAACCGTTCTTTCAACAAATTTATAGCGATAATTACCCCGGTTATCGGCACAAATGCCTGCCTGGTCTATTATTTAAAACTGCCAGGCGGCAATTGGCTACTTTAGTTGATATGTTGAAGCGTTTAAAACCGGC
>NZ_CAIWNH010000250.1 GCF_903913935.1 uncultured Mucilaginibacter sp. | reverse complement strand
TATGAAAAACATAACTACGATATTAACAATCCTTGCGATGTTTTGCGTTGTGTATTCCAATGCACAATCTAAAGTTGATTGGTCGAAACAAGCTGAAAAGGCTGTGGAATTAGTCGCAAAATTACCGGAGGTAATAAAGGCTGATAAACAATGCAGGTATTTGTCAAAAGGGAAGAGGCATTTGGTCTCTTTTGTTACTGAAGATCCAACTCAGGATAATAACTTTTTTCAAGTTAACGTGGCTGAAGACAACGGAAGCGCTTATCATACCTGGTTTATTTTCCAGGTAGAACCGTTGTCTTACAAAATCTACTATTACGACATAAAGACAGGTGACAATATTCCTTTAAAAAAATGGCGAAAGAATTATAAGGCTTATATTTAGCCTGTCAAACTTACGAAGTTTACAAAACTTCGTAAGTTTGAGAACATCATGAATAAAAAACAACTGCTTGAATTGATCCTCTTAATCATCTTTTTGATTGCTGAAATTTGTCGCCTCCTTCAATTTCCTTATTCAACAATGGCCATGGTACTCAGTGGATTCTTATTATCATGCCTGTATTTTGCTGCCGCATTATGGCTATATGCTGCTTATGCTATACACCCGGTTAATAGGATTATCGCCGGTTTCAGTTTCAGTACGGCCATCGTCGCATTGATGTTTAGTCTCTCAAATTGGCAGTTCTGGCGTATCTATTCTATTATAGGCTTATTACTCTTAGGGGTACCTCTAGTGATCTCGCTGTTTAACTATAAAAGCTTTGCCTATAAGCAGATTTTGTACCGCAGTATTTTCTTCATCGTTTTACTATCGCTGGTATTTGGCTACAAGAGTTTTTTGGGTTGATTTGAGCAATAATTTTACTTTTTACCACGCTCATACACCAACTAAAACCCTAACTTTGCCCCTGCAAAAAATACAAATTCCATGAGTTTCAGAACCGAACACGATACCATGGGCGAGGTACAGGTACCCGCCGACAAATACTGGGGAGCACAAACCGAAAGATCACGCAATAACTTTAAAATCGGCCCCGAGGCATCAATGCCGAAGGAAATTATTGCGGCATTTGCCTACCTAAAAAAAGCTGCCGCTTATACCAATACCGATTGCGGCGTATTGCCCGCTGAAAAACGCGACCAGATCGCGCAGGTTTGCGATGAGATCCTGGCAGGCGGCCTTGCAGCTGAATTTCCGCTGGTCATCTGGCAAACAGGTTCGGGAACCCAGTCCAATATGAACGTGAATGAGGTGATTGCAAACCGCGCCCACGTACTGGCCGGCAACAACCTGGGCGAAGGCAAAACTTTCATCCACCCGAATGACGATGTAAACAAATCGCAGTCCTCCAACGATACCTACCCAACTGCCATGCACATTGCCGCCTATAAAATGGTGATCGATGTAACCATACCGGGCATTGAAAAACTCCGCGATACGCTGAAAGCAAAATCCGAAGCATTTAAAAGTGTGGTAAAGATAGGCCGCACCCACCTGATGGACGCCACACCGCTTACCCTGGGCCAGGAGTTTTCTGGGTATGTATCCCAATTGGATCATGGTTTAAAAGCATTAAGAAACACGCTCGACCATCTTTCAGAACTTGCCCTTGGCGGCACGGCCGTAGGTACCGGCATCAACACCCCAAAAGGTTATGATGTTAAGGTGGCTGAATATATTGCCAAATTTACCGGCCTGCCATTCCGCACTGCCGATAATAAATTTGAAGCCCTGGCGGCACACGATGCTATTGTAGAAAGCCATGGCGCATTAAAACAAATTGCCGTTTCGCTGATGAAGATCGCAAATGACATCCGGATGTTAGCCTCTGGACCGCGTTCAGGTATCGGCGAGATCCATATCCCTGATAACGAACCGGGATCGTCCATTATGCCGGGCAAGGTAAACCCAACCCAAAACGAAGCGGTTACCATGGTAGCTGCCCAGGTTATGGGGAATGATGTAACCATTTCTATAGGTGGCTCAAACGGACATTATGAGCTGAATGTATTTAAACCAGTTATGGCCGCTAATTTTTTACAGTCAGCACGCCTGATTGGGGATGCCTGTACTTCATTTAATGATCATTGTGCTGTGGGCATCGAACCGAATTACGCCGGCATTAAAAAACACCTGGAGAATTCATTGATGCTGGTAACCGCCTTAAACCCGCATATTGGTTACGAGAATGCCGCAAAAATTGCCAAGAAAGCGTTAAAAGAAAATCTTTCCTTACGCGAAGCGGCAATTGGCTTAGGCCTTTTGACTAATGAACAGTTTGATGCATGGGTACGCCCCGAAGATATGATAGGAAGTTTGAAGTAAGCCTCCGTGAAACGCCTCACCCCTGGCCCCTCTCCTTTGGAGAGGGGTTTAATAAGACTATTCATGCAAAAACCTTTCAGCTTTCGCCTTTCAGCTTTCACCTTACTTATGGCCTTGTGCGTAAGCTCCTGCTCATTCAACCCCAATCAGCAGACACCGGGCGAAGGCTATTTACAGGGCGAGTGGCAACAGGATTCTGTAACAAATCAAAAGCAATTGATCAGTTATTCGTTGTATCATCTTAAATTTAGCTGCGATTCTTTTTACGTGGAGATCCATTCGTTCAGCAAGACTAATACCGGGACAGATACCTGCATGAATTCGGGCCATTGGGCAGAATATACCAAGGGGACGTATATTCAAAGGAATGATACCCTGCGTTTAACAGGGCAGTTTTGTAATGCGGATTATACCCTTAAAGATGATAAAGGATGTTTCCGTTCGGGCGATTATGATGAACTATTTAAGGTAACCAAACAATCTGATTCCCTGATTACTTTTGCCAGTACCACCGATGTTATCCCTATTAAGGCGCGTTTAATAAAAAGACTTTCCTGCCATCCCAAACCCTTGTAATATGAGCACCGTTAACCTTTTTAAAAAGCTGTTGTTTGTAATTGCCATTGTTTATTTACCGCTGCAATCAATGGCCTGGGGCGCACAGGGCCACCGCATCTGCGGACAAATAGCCAGCACCTATCTTACGCCAAAAGCGCGGAAAGCCATTGAGGCAATATTAGGCAACGAATCCATAGCGATGGCCAGCAACTGGGCCGATTTTATCAAATCGGACCCCGATTATAATTATTTGTCATCATGGCATTATATCGACTTTGATAAAACTTTAACCTACCCCGAAATGATAGGATATTTAAATCAGGATAATAATGTTGATGCTTACACAAAACTTCAGTTTTTGATAGGTGAACTGAAAAGGAACAATCTTAGCAAGGAAAACAAATTGCTTGACCTTAGGACGCTGATCCATATAGTAGAGGATGTACACCAGCCCATGCACGTTGCCCATACAGATGATAAAGGCGGCAATGATTTTAAGGTAAACTGGTTTAGTACGCCTACCAATTTGCATTCGGTATGGGACTCGCAGCTGATAGATTTTCAACAGCTGAGTTATACCGAATATGCGGCGGCTATTAACCAAAGCACAGTGGCCGAACGGGCTGGCTGGCAGAAGGACCCGATCAGCAAATGGCTGTTTGAATCAAATCAAATGGCTGAAAAACTATACACTGAAATTAAACCAGGCGACACACTTAACTATAAATACAATTTCACCCACATCGACCAGCTTAACCAGCGCCTCCTGATGGCCGGCGTAAGGCTTGCCGGGGTGTTGAATAAGATTTTTGGTTAGGAGAATTGTTGGAAGGTTGTAATGTTGGAAAGTTGCTTCGACAATTACCAACGTTTCAGCTTTCAAATATTGCAAATCCAAAAAACATTCCAACCTTACAACTTTACAACAACCCGAACAAAATGAAAATCCTGATGGTATGCCTTGGAAATATTTGCCGTTCGCCACTGGCGCATGGTATTATGGAACAAATGGCAATTGAACGCGGCCTTGATTGGGAAATAGAATCGGCCGGCACCGGCGACTGGCATGTTGGCGAAGCGCCCGACCGCAGGTCTATCCGCGCGGCAAAAAATCATGGCATCGATATTAGCACACAGGTTTGCCGCTTATTCAGTATAAGTGATTTTGATTATTACGACCATATTTTTGTGATGGACAAAAGCAACCTGAGCGATATTCTGGCCAAAGCCCGCGATAAAGAGGACGAAAAAAAGGTGAGGCTTTTATTAGGCGATAAAATCGTTCCTGATCCTTATTATGACGATACCCAGTTTGAGCCTGTTTTTAAAATGATTGAACAGGGATGCAGCGATATTATTCAACAATTGACCGCGATATAAATTTGGATTTTATAGTTATATTTGATTGAGTTGATCTTAACAAATAATTAAATATGGACAGGATAGTTTTAGAGGTAGATGACAGTTCAGCAAAAAAATGGCGTTATGCCTCTCAAGAAAAAAAAAGTCAGCTGAATTATACAATAAACCGTATTCTAAAAAAAGCCTTTGATAAGGATGAGGATGATTTTTGGCAATTTTTGGATCGTGTTGGAAGGAAAGCGGAATAGAATGGCCTCACAGAAGAACAATTGAACAAGTTACTTAATGAAGACTAAGCGCTTTGTTTTTGATACCAACTCCTTAATTAGCGCCCTGATTCTTCCATCATCTGTTAGCCGGATTTCATTAAAAAAGGCAGATGAAAACGGAATCCTTGTTTTTTAAAAGGAAACTTTGGACGAATTGAATGAGGTTATAATAAGGTCGAAATTCGATAAATATGTTACCCTTGAGGATCGGCTCGAATACATTCAGAGACTTGAGGCAAGAGGAGAAATAATTAAAACGTCAAGTGTTTTTACAGATTGCAGGGATAAAAAAGACAACAAGTTTTTGAATCTCGCTTATGACGGCAAAGCATCCTGTATCATAACGGTGATAAGGATTTGCTGATTTTAAATCCATTTCAACAAATAGAGATAATATCATCAGCTTAATTCTTACACAATTTTTCGGTTTAAATCCTTTGTGAAAATTGCAGATTTTTAACGATGCTATATGGCACTTACGATTGCACTCCTCTTATCAACTTAAAAAAAGCCAGATTCTCACCATCCCTTATAATATTGTCCAATCGTTGAAGGCCTGCTTTTTGAAGCACCTTTTGCGATGCCAGGTTTTCCAGTGTCGTTACGCCGACAATCTCGGTAGCATCGGTATGGGTGAAGGCATAAGCAACCATAATTTGTGCCATTTCGCCGGCGATGCCTTTGCCCCAAAAATTGCGACCCAATACATAGCCCAGTTCTATCTTGTCCAGGTCATTGTCGTACGGACGTAAAAGGCAAATCCCTATAAATTCTTCGTTACCATTATTAAACATTCCCCAACGCCCCAAGACTTTTCCGGCTGCGTAGTCATGCAAACCGTCCCTGAATATTCTGCGATTTTCATCCCTGGTTCTTTTTGGCAGATGCCGGGTTACTTCTTCATCATCGAAAAGGGATAAATATATCTTTTCTTCTTCGGGGCTGAAGTTGCGGATTACAAAACGAGGCGTTTGGGCGACAATGTGCATAGCTTCAAAGTTATATTATTTTGCCTTAACGGGAATTCAACAAGTCAAGGATTCTTCAGATTAGAAAGATTTAATGAAAAGATGGCATTTTTCTATCATTAGCACATCTAAAACTGCACTTTAAAAAGATTGCCCAAGGGCAACATATAACCCGCTTATCCTTGGCTCGCCAGCTGGCTTTTGGCCAACGCCGTAGTCAAGCCGAATGGCAAGGCCTTTTTCAATGTCAAAAAAGTAGCGGACTCCGCCGCCATAGTTAGGTTTTAACTGGGCAAAACTAAAGCCTGTATGAAATACTTCGCCTGCACCAACAAAAGCAACAAGCCCGAAACTGTTGTTAATACGGTACCTTATTTCTGTTTGCCCGGCTATATAATTCCTGTCGCGGAACCGGCCCTCGTAATAACCCCGCATCATTTCATCGCTTCCCATTTGAGGCAGCAAATAAAACGGCGATCTCGAACCTGTCAGGCTTTGTTCCTGTATGTCTGTTCCCAAAACCAATTTCTTGCTCAGTGCAAAAAACTCGGAATATTCAATATTAAAAAAACCGCCCTCGTAACCGTTATTGATAAAGGCACCATGCATCAAATTATAATAAGCATTAATAATGATGCCTTTGGTGGTATAAGTATTGTTGTTCCGGGTATCATAGGTAAACGTTGGTCCGGCATAACCTGCTGTGCCACCGCGTTTGTCCTCTACTGAGGGATCTGTATTTAAAACCCCCAGCCTGTTTCTGTCAAACCTGTAATAATATTTAAAGCCACCTACTACGTAGCCCAAATACAAGCCATTGCCCAAATTAAATTCACTCTCAAAATTACCTTTATACCTTTTTTCAAAAACCTCGTCAACATCGGCTAAATGGGTGTTGTTGCCGACGCCATAAAAATTAAACGGGAAATTATAATAACTGATGGTTGCCAGGTAGTGAATTTTATTTTGTGGCGTCCAGTAATTGGCATTTAAGCTTAGTTTAGTTTGCCCTTTTGTGGTGATGGTTGCATAGCCAAACAAACTGGAAACGTGGGTAGTATGATCGCTGGTATCCGTATAAAACGACACTAATGCCGCTCCTCCAACTTCAAGGCCGGTTTCAGGCGCCGAGGCCAGGGCCGGCAGCAATACATAGCCAGGCTTACGGGTACTGTCTTTATTAAAATACATTTTGCGGATAAATTTTGGCAAAAAATTCATCTGGGCATAAGCAAAGCTGGCGCTAAAAAGTATTATTAATAAAATAATAATTCGTTTCATATAAAAGGCAGACGTAGCGAAGATAGGTACTTTCGGCCTTTTATTGGCTTAATAAAATGATAATGGCCCATATTTCGCCAAAATATCTACTTTTGCAGCAAATTTTTGAATCAAGATCATGAGTAGTACAAAAGGCCCGGTATCGCAGTTTATTGAAAAAAACTACCTGCATTTTAATGCGGCAGCATTAATGGATGCAGCAAAAGGATATGAAACACACCTGCTTGAAGGCGGTAAAATGATGGCTACCCTCGCCGGTGCTATGAGCACGGCCGAACTGGGTATTTCGCTTGCCGAGATGATCCGGCAGGACAAAATTGCCATTATCTCCTGTACCGGCGCTAACCTCGAAGAAGATATTATGAATCTGGTAGCGCATTCTCATTATAAACGTGTGCCTAACTACCGTGACCTTAGCCCGCAGGACGAGTGGGATTTGCTTGAAAATCACTACAACCGCGTAACTGATACCTGTATTCCTGAAGAAGAAGCCTTCAGGCGGTTGCAAAAACATATCCATAAACTGTGGAAAGATGCTGACACCGCCGGTGAACGCTACTTCCCGCATGAATTTATGTATAAAATGCTGTTGAGCGGCGACTTAAAACAATATTACGAGATCGACCCTAAAAATTCGTGGATGCTGGCAGCGGCCGAAAAGAATTTGCCGATTGTCGTTCCAGGATGGGAAGACAGCACTATGGGCAACATCTTTGCCTCATATGTTATTAAATGCGAATTAAAACCAACAACCATGAAAAGTGGTATCGAATACATGGCCTGGCTGGCCGATTGGTATGTAAAAAACTCATCGGGTAAAGGCATTGGCTTTTTCCAGATCGGTGGTGGTATTGCAGGTGATTTCCCTATTTGCGTGGTGCCGATGCTATACCAGGATATGGAAATGCCCGAAATTCCTTTCTGGAGCTATTTCTGCCAGATCTCCGACTCAACCACCTCTTACGGCTCCTACTCGGGCGCGGTGCCTAATGAAAAAATTACCTGGGGTAAACTGGATATCCATACACCCAAATTTATTGTAGAATCGGACGCCACCATTGTAGCTCCGTTGATATTTGCCTGGATATTAGGGCAGTAATTTGATTTCGGAATTCGGATGTTCGATTTCGAATTTATAAAATTTATAAAAAAAGTCATGAAGACCCTTTCCAACATGGAAGGGGTTTTTGTTTTGAATAGCCCTAAACGCCATTTTACCCCAACCAATGACATAATGACCAAATGACGCGAAGCAAATGACCCAATGACCAATAACGTTAATAAAATAAGGTGCAAAAAGTAATACCAATTAATTTAAAACATAACTTTAAATCACCAATTGTTTATTGATCACCTAAAAACCAGGGCAAATGTTCATCGTTTCCTCGTACTCCGTCGCAATCGCATTTTGTATCATCACCATGTTTTGCTGGGGCTCATGGGCCAACAGCCAAAAACTTGCTGCCAAAAGCTGGCGCTTTGAACTTTTTTACTGGGATTATGTGATCGGGATCCTTTTCTTTTCCATCCTTTCAGCCTTTACATTAGGAAGTTTTGGAACGCAGGGCCGCAGTTTTTTAGATGATTTGAAGCAGGCTGATGGCGGCAACATTGCCAGCGCTTTAATTGGAGGCATCGTTTTTAACGCAGCCAATATTTTATTTTCGGCTGCTATTGCTATCGCCGGTATGGCGGTTGCTTTTCCGGTAGCCATAGGTATTGCTTTGGTGTTGGGCGTATTGCTCAATTATTTTGCCTTACAACAGGGCAACCCTGTTTATTTGTTTGCCGGCGTAGGCTGCATCTGCTTAGCCATCATCCTTAATGCGATGGCCTTCCGCAAGGCAGGCAGCGGAGGCAATAAGATTTCATCAAAAGGCATTGTGTTGAGTATAGTGGCTGGGGTGCTCATGTCCTTCTTTTACCGGTTCATAGCCGGCTCTATGGACCTGCAAAACTTTGCAGCACCCGCAGCCGGTAAAATGACACCATATACGGCTGTATTCATTTTCTCAGTCGGCATTTTGCTCAGTAACTTCCTGTTCAATACCATCCTGATGAAAAAGCCGTTCTCGGGACCGCCTGTTAGTTATGCTGATTATTTTAAAGGCAATTTTAAAACCCATCTCACCGGGGTATTGGGTGGCGCCATCTGGGGCATTGGTAATTCATTCAATCTTATCGCCGCAGGCAAGGCAGGCCCGGCTATCTCCTACGGGCTCGGGCAGGGCGCTACACTCATTGCGGCACTGTGGGGGATACTTATCTGGAAAGAATTTAAAAACGCGCCCAAAGGCACTAATGCCCTGCTGGCTAGTATGCTCGTGGCTTATGTTATTGGTTTGGGGTTGATCATAGGGGCAAAGTAACAGCCCGGTCTCAGGCACGTATCATTCCGTTTTTATTTTTTTATCCCGATGTAACGGATAATATCGGCTTTACCCTGGTGACGATCTCCTTCATTTATCGTTGTAACAAGCGTCTGAAGAAGTACTGTTTGAAGTGGCGCAAAATCATTTTTTAACATCTCCTCAGTATAAAGCATCGCTACATCCTTTGGTCCGCCTGATGTATTGTTCAATTGCGCCGGGTTAAATACCTCCAAAATTAAAACTCCGCCGGGTTTTAACCATTTTATTGCATTTTGATGTGCTGTTTTACGGACGTCAGGAGGTAAATGCGCGTAGATAAATGCCACCGCATCGGCAATGTTTTCAGGATAAGTAATAGTTGCGGCATCCCCGGTAATATATTCAATTTGTACCTTTTTTAGCGTTGCCAGTTGCAAAGCCTTGGCTTTCCCTTCATCGCTTCCATCAAAGGCCTTTACGGCCCATCCGGCAGATGCTGCGAAAACACCATTGCGGCCTTCGCCATCGCAAGGAAGAATAATGGTGCCGGGTTTTAGTTTGCGCAACTCCGAAGCAAAGAAAACATTTGGCTCTTCTCCGTAAATATATTCTTTGGCGCTATAACGCTCATCCCAAAAACTTTTCATTGATCAATACTTTTGTTTTGATGAAGGTGACAATGATCGTACAACTAAGCCGCCGTGTCCTTTTCTACGCTGCACTCAGGCACGTACCTGATTCCTGGCGTAAGCCAGTGCAATAACAACACCTTCGAATATCTCAAATTAAATGGCGCAAGCACACTTGTCACAGATAGTAGTATGGCGATATATAACCATGGATTATGGCTGCCGGTTAATATTGAGGTGCCTACCGCTAACGTTACCAGTTCGGCCACAATGAAAGCATAGCTAATATACATCGCGGCGTAAAAATAGCCGGGCTCTCTTTCGTAAACAAAACTGCAATGCGGGCAGGCCTTGTTGATTTTTTGCCCGATTATGCTATACATCGGCTTTTCGTAAATATTACCGACACGGCACCGGGGGCATTTGCCGGTAATTACAGCTGGCCACATTGGCAAACGCTTTATTGGCGCCTTTTCCATTTCAACAATCTTCATACAAAATTATCATTAGTTCCACAATCAGCAAACAAGCTCAATGCCGTTTTGCTCAGTTTCCGCTTTACAGTTTTTCCATAACCGGTAGCCTCCCGAAAGATTATATACATGATCGAACCCGCTTTGCCTTAATATACGCTGGGCAAGGTATCCTCTTAGGCCGGCTTCGCAATAAATATAAATATTCTTTTGAGTTGAGAGCTCATCCAGTCTGCTACGCAGTTCATCAACGGGTATATTAATGGCTCCGTCGATATATCCTGACAGGTATTCTTCAGGGCTCCTCACATCTATCAGCAGGTCATCTCCGCCAATTTTATCCATTTCGTCCCAGTAAAATATATTCAGGCGGCCCAGCAGTATATTTTCAGCTACAAATCCTGCCATGTTCACCGGGTCTTTTGCCGATGAATAGGGCGGGGCATAAGCGTGTTCAAACTCAACGAGTTCACCAATAGTACCATTTCTTTTAATAACCGATGATAAAATGTCCAGGCGCTTATCAGCTCCGTCAAACCCCGCAACCTGTGCGCTATATAAGCGCCCGTTATCAGGCGAAAAAGCAACCTGGATGGTCATTAGCTGTGCACCGGGGAAATACCCTGCATGCGAGCCGCTGCTTGTGGTTGATACCATATGTTTAATGCCGGTAGCTTTTAAATGTTTTGATGCCGTTCCGGCCGTGCCAACAGTCATTCCAAACACCTGCACTATTGCAGTATTAATGGAACCATGATATTGCTGCACATTACCCATGACGATGTTGTTGGCACAAATCCGCCCCTGTTTATTGGCCGGCCCGGCAAGGTAGGTAACCATAGCCTGCCCGGTAATAGGGTTTTTAAATTCAATAGCATCCCCAACCGCGTAAATATCAGGGTCGGATGTTTGCAGGTATTCGTTGACGTATATTCCCCTGCCTTCGCCTATTTTCAACCCGGCGCCTGCTGCAAGCCTGGTATCAGGGCGCACCCCTATTGACAGGATCACAATATCCGCATCCAGTACATCACCCGACTTTAAATTAACCGCAAGGCCCCCGTCAGTTTGCTCAAAACCGGTTACCGCGTTGTTTAAATACAGATGAACCCCCAAACTGCGGATATGCTGCTGTACGATGGCAGCCAAAGGGAAATCAAGCGGAGCCATTACCTGGCTTCCCATCTCGATAATGGTAACATCCAGGCCCAACCCATGCAGGTTTTCCGCCATCTCAAGCCCTATAAACCCGCCGCCAACAACTACTGCTTTTTTTGCTTGGTGGTGATGAATATATTTTTTGATATAATCGGTGTCGGAGACGTTACGTAAAGTGAAAATGCCATTGTTACTAATACCAGGCAAAGGAGGCCTGATAGGCTCGGCGCCCGGCGACAGTACCAGTTTATCGTAGGTTTCTTCGTAGATATCACCCGATACCTGGTTCTTCGCAGTAATGGTTTTTTTGTCAGGATTGATTCCGGTTACTTCCGTCAATACCCTGACATCTATATTAAAACGCTGATTAAAGGATGTTGCTGTTTGTACAAATAATTTATTTCGATCTGTGATCACCTCCCCGATATAATAGGGCAGTCCGCAGTTTGCATAAGAAATATATTCACCTTTTTCGAAAATGATGATTTCGGCATGCTCGTCCAGCCTTCTTAATCGGGCAGCGGTGCTTGCACCGCCTGCTACCGCACCAATAATGATATATTTCATGGTTTGTTAATTACATGCTTAACTAATGCTAAGCTGATGACAGCAAAGGTGGGCGAAATGAGAAGTTTAAAATGTGATAAATGTTACATTCGGTATAATTTTAATGTCATGTTGTTCTATTATTAGCCTGCAATACCCCGCAAAAGAGCTTCAGCGTTTTTCCCGACCAGTGCATTACTTAAAAAAACATCGCATGCCAAACAATGTAAGCCTGGTGTACAAGGCCCGAAAGGATCTGGTTGATCCTACCCGGAGTGAGCTATTTCCATACTCCCCGGGCAAAAGCGATATCAATTTACGTGGCTTGCATTATCACTCAAATGAGTGATGGCATATAAAAAAACAAAAAGCGCCTTACCAATCATCAACCAGTGGCGTTTACTTAAAACAGATGCATTTTTTACCTATTGTCGTTTTACTCCAATCCGCAGGTTTTTTTGTAGCGTAGCGCTACAAATGCTACATAGCGCTACAAGTAGCTACAAGCCTGATATTTAAGGATTTAACTACTGACAAGATTTTGTCACTGACAAAATCTTGTCAGTAGTTTTGCCGGCATTACTGCCGCGTATAACCAAAATGCCGGCCGGATCCTTAACCAAACGATAATAACTCATCAATCACCATCATTTGCATCCCCCGAAGCTGGTTTACAGGCTCTTTTTTATAAAAAAACAAATAAGTTAACACGACTGACAGGAACCGCATTGCAAAAGGGTGATTAGTTGCCCGGTCAATTCACTCAAAGAGAGGATTGATAAGGAACACGAATATGTGCAATTTCACAGGTGAAGTGAGTGTTTTTTAAACACCTGCCAGTAAAAACACTAATCCATACCTTATGAAAACATTAATTGCCTATTTACTTATTGTGATTTTCGCCGTCCTTTTTATACTCCCGGGTTGTAAAAAAAACAACCCGGGCCCCAAGCCAATTATTCCGGTTCTCCCTAAAATTACCGCTATTTCGCCAACGTCCGGCACTGCGGGCACCTCGGTTACGATCACCGGGTCGGCATTCGAACTTTCAGCCGCTGCCAATACGGTCAAATTTAATGGCACAGCTGCTGTAGTTAGCTCGGCAACTGCCACTACATTGATCGTAACAGCACCGGCAGGCGCGGGTACAGGGCCGGTAAGTGTTACCACAACGGGAGGCACGGCTACAGGCCCAATATTTACCTATTTGCTGGCCCCTGGCGTTACCTCAATCAGCCCCGCATCGGGTGTGGCCGGGGTATCAGTTACCATTACAGGTACCAATTTTGATGCCGTCGCCGCTAATAATGTGGTTAAGTTTCATGGCGTAGCAGCCACAGTTACCACAGCTACTACAACCTCATTGGTCGTTACCGCTCCGGCGGCAGGAAGCACAGGTGCTGTTACTGTAACCACAACAGGTGGCACGGCAACAGGGCCGGTATTCACCTATTTGCTGGCGCCGGTTATCGCAGGCATCAACCCTGCTACTGCAGCTGCCGGCGCTGCCGTTACCATCACAGGTACAAATTTTGATGCAACGGCCGCCAATGATGTGGTTAAGTTTAATGGTACCGTTGCAACGGTTACCAGTGCCACCGCTACACAAATAATAGCTACGGCACCAGCCGGCGGCACAAACGGAAATATAACGGTAACCACTCCCGGCGGAACATCTAATGGCATTGCCTTTACTTACCTTGTGGCTACCGGGCCCAACATTTATGTAACTGGTTCAGATACACGGTCGGGTGCTGGTTACTGGAAAAACTCCACCTTTACAGCTACTACCGATTGTAACCAGGCAGATGCCATGGTTGGCTCAGGTACAGACATTTATTTTGCGGGCCCATCAACAACACTAACACCTACTTATTGGAAAAATAATACGGCGGTACATGTCTCTTCGCAAACAGGTTATACTTCTTCTATCGCCGTTTCAGGTACCGATGTATATTGCATGGGTGTGCTTAACAATGTTTACACCTATTGGAAAAATACAACTGCAACGCCCTTAACAACAACAAGTTTGATCTACATTACAGGTACCTATCAGAATAACGAACTGGCAGTTAGCAACGGAGATGTTTACGTAGCCGGCGCACAATATTTGGGCACCTCAACTATTTTAAAAGCCACTTACTGGAAAAACGGCAGCCCGATTGACGTTACGGACGGCATCCATTCAGGCAGCGCCAGGGCCACGGCGGTATATGTATCTGGCGCAGATGTTTATGTGGCTGGTTTGGAGGAGGTCCGCGACATCACTACCGGAGGTATCATCAACGAAGCTCCCCGTCTTTGGAAAAACGGTGTACCAGTACTAATTACTACACCCGCAAACAGTATATTCAATACCATCACAAGTATTTTGGTGTCGGGCAGTGACGTATACCTGGGCGGCCAGTATAATGGGGCCGGGGCGGTTTGGAAAAACGGAAATATGATCAACGCCGCTACCTATTCGCTGGCAGAAGTTGTGTCCTCGATCTTTTTGTACAACAATACGGATCTGTACATAACCGGTGCATCGTCGTCATCAGGAAATAATTGTTATTGGAAGAACGGAAATTTTGTTGAAATGGACCCGGGATGTACCCACCAGAGCGCAAATTGCGCCGCGACCTTCGCCAACCAGGTGGTTTCTATTTATGTTAAATAAAAAGTAAATACTGTTTCCGTAGAGCATCCGCGCGGGTGCCCTATGGAAACATTCGGAGAATCTATTTTAAAGTACTTTTCGCATCACATAATCATTCATCCAGTATCTACCTATCGGGACATCTTCTTCATAAGCTATTGTAAAGCCCATCTTTTCATAAAAGTCTTTGGCTTTGTTGTAGCGGTTCACATTCAGGTCAAGCGTGTGTTTACCTGCTGCTATCGTTTGATTTGCTACTTCGTTGATCAGGATTTTGCCGTAACCTTTACCCTGGGTTTCGGGCAGGCAATAAAGTTTGTGCAGTTTATAAATCTCGGGGTTTTCTTCCCGCGGCGAATATGCGGCGAAGGCTACAGGTTTATCTGCTTCAACCAGTAAAAGGTAAGTTTGGGTGTCGTGGGTGAGCTGTGATGCCAGTTTTCGTTTCGAATAGATCTCATCCAGCATGAATTCTATTTGCTCTTTTTCCAGTATGGGGCCGTAGGTTGCCCACCATGTTATTTCGGCTATGCTTCGGACAGTTTCTACGTCATCCGGTGTTGCTTTCCTGATTGAGTACATGGCCAAATATATAAATCTGCCGGCATTTTTTGGTTCTTCGTGTCCTTCGTGTTTTACCTCGCGAGCTTGGTGGTAAAATTTTTAACCGCAAAGTTCACAGAGGAGGCACAAAGAACACAAAGTGCTTCGGGCTTTAATGATTTTCTTCGTCGTCAACTTTAACCGGGCTGCCAATAATTTGCCCTACACCAAAGTATTCTTCCAGTTCATTTAAGGTAGATGAACTGGTAGCAATATCTTTAATGATCTTTCCTTTTTCCATCAGCAGGATGCGGTCACAAACATCGGTGATGTGGTTAAGGTCGTGGCTGGATATTAGGGTGGTAACTCCCTTGTTTTTATTGAGATCTTTCAATAGGCTTTTTAAACGGAATTGTGTGCTGGGGTCTATATTGGCAAAGGGCTCATCCAGCATTAGCAACTCAGGGTTCTGCAGCAGGCAGGATACCACCCCAACTTTACACTGGTTGCCTTTGGATAAGTCACGGATATATTTGCCTTTTTTCAGGATCTCGCCGTTAAAAAACTCAGCCATGCCCGATAAATAATCGTCCACCGTAGCGCGGCTTTGCTGGTGCAGGCCACCGATAAAATAAAAATACTCTTCGGGTGTTAAATAATCTATCAAAAAGCCTTCATCCAGGTACGAGGCGGTGTAATTTTTCCAGTTCTCGTGCCCGGCTACGTTTTCGCCATTCGATAATACCTCGCCGCTATCCGGCCTGATCAAGTCAAGCATCAAACGGAACAAGGTGGTTTTACCCGCCCCGTTATTGCCAACGAGGCCGACGCTTTCGCCCTTTTTTATTTCAAGATGCGACACATATACAACGGTCACCCCGCTGTATATTTTTTTAAGGTCTTTTATTGCTATCATGTTATTTGTTTCTGAAGCCTTCAGCTATTTGGTATCTTTTTGTATAAAAATCGGCTTCCAGTTGTTTAATCCAGTAGCCGCGGGTTAAAATAAAGGCAATCCCGGTGAGTGCCATCAGCGCAAGGCCCCAATCGGCGTGATGCAGCAGCGCAAAAGGCCCGTAAATTACGTACGGCGCCAATAGTAGCGGGATCGACAAGATCCATTGTGTGCCGCCTACGCCTTCCCAGTTGAATGCCGCCCCTTTTGAAAGATCGATGCGCTTGTAATTTCGGTTCGCAAAGTATAGCACCAGCGTGGTATTGATACCAATATTCCATACATACATCACGAAATTAATTAGCAGGATATTCCAGCCGAAATAAACGTACGGCGTGGTCAGCAGGAAAAAACCGGTAGAGATAACGGTAAACAACAGGTATTTGGCTTTTAAGAAATCTCTGAAGTTCACTTTGCTTACCAGCAGGCCATCAAAATGCGAGGACTGCCAGCTAAACATAAACTGCCCGTAATTGATAATAAAGATCCCTGTCATAAACATGCCGGCAAAAACCCGCCAGCCCACACCATACAGGTGGTTGGTATAAAATATCAGCCCGTAAAACATAAAAAACAACCCCATAACCAGCGCTGAACGCGAGCGTTTATTACGTAAGACCAGTTTGATCTCGTTTGCCGCCAGGTCACCTACGCTGCCAAACCGGCTCAGCAGCGGATAATCGGTGCTACTTTTGTATTTCGCTGCCTTGCGCGAGCCCAATTCTTCAAGGTAAAGGTTTTGTTTGAGGTATAAAAAATTGAGGTAATACATCAACACCCCCAGTAGTACGGGCGCCACGGCATACAAAGGCGTAGTGATCAGGTGCCCAAAAAACAAATAGGATATATGCCGCAGTGAATATACATGCCAGTAAAAATCGCCCAAACCAATCAAAACAATTGCAGCGGCCGCAATCAGAAAAACCCAGCCGTTAAGGTTTGATTTTCGTTTAATATACAAGGCAAGGTAATTACTGAAAACAGTAAGCCCGATAAGCGAAATAATAAAAGCAAAGGCCACTACGGCACCTGAATCCGGCGCGATAATCTTAACGATAAATGGCACAAACAGGATAAATGGCCAGATATTAAACACCGAAAGCAAAGCGGTAAATGCCAGGTAACGCACCAGTGCATTCCGCTTTATCGGTAACTGCAAATAAGGCTGGACCCGCAGGGTGGGCAGCTCCTGCAATTGCAAACGCATAAAAAGGTCTATCAAATAATACAACAAAATGATGCCGCAAAAAGCGATCACTTCATCTTCGTGGGCGTAGGCTTTTTCTAAAATTTTATCTAAAAAAAAGCCTAATACCAACACATAAAGAAGCAGGATCAAAATAAATATACCCATAACAATACGGACTGCAATACTTTTGCCTGTATTTTTCGACCGCCAGAAAGCCTTTAACTCATGCCTGAAGAATGTTGATATCATGTATGTTTTGTATAAGGTAATATTAATGAAAATTATTTGCCCCCTAACCCCATAAAGGGGGAATGTAATTAGGTTAAGGGGTTTTTAATATCGAACACCCAATATCGAATGTAGAATAACGAAGTAAAAAACTTCGGAGTTCGATATTCAACACCAGCCTACCGGCAGGCAGGTTCATTATTCGATATTAAATTTTACACTTTTTCCTTGACTTAATGACATTTCCCTAACGGGCTAACTTTTTCTCCCCCTTTAGGGGGCCGGGGGCCTCAATATTTATACCGGTCGCCCCAAAGTTTTTTTAATTTCTCTTTTGATTCATTTTCGCGGGCATTGTTACCCGGGTTATATATTTTTGTGCCTTTTATTTCCGATGGGAGAAAGTCAAGGTCGGCAAAGTTGCCTTCGTAGCTATGGGCATATTTGTAATCTTTACTGTAGCCCAGGTTTTTCATCAGTTTGGTAGGGGCGTTCCGCAGGTGCAGGGGAACGGGCAGGTCGCCGGTCTGGCGCACCAGTTCCATCGCGGCGCCAATAGCGGTAGTGGCCGAGTTGCTTTTTGCAGAGGTAGCCAGGTAAATGGGCGTTTGCGATAATATCAGCTTCGATTCGGGCATACCGATCACATTTACGGCGTTAAAGCAACTTTGTGCCAGCAGCAGGGCATTAGGATTGGCGTTACCGATATCTTCGGACGCCAGGATCAGCATCCTGCGGGCAATAAACAAAGGATCTTCGCCGCCGGTGATCATCCTGGCCAGCCAGTAAACCGCGCCGTTGGGGTCGCTGCCGCGCATGGATTTGATAAAGGCCGAGATAATATCATAATGCTGTTCTCCGGCTTTATCATACAGCACCATATTTTGCTGCACGTGTTTAAGTACCGCGTCATTGGTGATCGTTATTTTTTTTGTATCGAACGCGTTTACCAGCAACTCAAAAATATTGAGCAGTTTACGGGCATCACCGCCGGATAGGCGTAGCAGCGCTTCATTCTCCTTAATGGTGATGTTCTTTTTCCGGATCACCTCATCCTCTTTTTGTGCTTTTTGCAGCAGGCTTACCAGGTCGTCCTCATTTAAAGGCTGCAGGATATACACCTGGCAGCGCGACAATAACGCCGAGATCACTTCAAACGAAGGATTCTCTGTAGTGGCCCCGATCAGCGTAACTATCCCCCGCTCTACCGCACCCAAGAGCGAATCCTGCTGCGATTTGGAGAACCGGTGAATTTCATCAATAAACAGGATAGGTAAATTTTGTCCTTCAGCCTTCAGTGCGGAAGCTTTTTCAATCACCTCGCGCACATCCTTCACACCCGAATTAATGGCGCTCAAAGAGAAAAATGGCCTGTCCAGCTGTTGCGAAATGATATAGGCCAGGGTAGTTTTACCTACCCCCGGCGGCCCCCAAAAAAGCATGGACGGCAAATTACCCGATTCGATGGCCTTGCGCAATACCGCGCCAGGGCCCACCAGGTGTTTCTGCCCCACGTAATCATCCAGGTTTTTGGGGCGCATGCGCTCGGCTAATGGCGGCAGGTTATTCATACTGTAAAAATCCGAAATTAAATGCTAAATCCTAAAAAAATTAGTAATTTTAAACTAAAGGTACTATATTTATAGTGACCTTATTATCAACCAATGCCAAATAAAAAAGCAAATAGCGATTAGGAAAACATTAGTGAAAATTCTAACGCCACAACAGGTATAAAGAATATACCGGGCAATAAACAACATCCTAAACGCAAAACACACAGTATGTTAAATAAAGCTGCTGCCAATAATGATAAAAAGGATTGGACTATATCTGACCTTATCTCTTTGGGGATGCTTATCGTTACAACTTTTTTGGCTTTTTTCACCTTCCAGCTTTATAATACGGCGGTCAAAGATTCCCGTACGGCGGACACCTCCGCGAAGGCGGCTGTTTTCGCCGCTATCATAGCCAAACAGACCTTTGATGCAACCAAAAGGTATAATGATAGTTCCCTTGCTATACAGCAAAAGGTCTTTGGTGAAACGAAAGAGTATAATACAGGGTCTTTTGATATTCAGAAAAGAGCATTTGAAGGCAGCAGTCTTGATAGTAAGGAACGATTTAAAAGAGACACAACTGCACTTGGCTTGCAAATACAATCTCTTAAGCAAAATCAAAAGCAATTCATAAAACAGAATGAACCATATTTGCAGGTTTACATAGATAGTATCAGTATTAATAAAAGCATAATCAACTATAAGCGTGCGGATATTTTTTACACGCTTGTAAACCTTACCCCGATACCAGTTAAAATTATTAGCCAAAAGGGTAATGAAATATTTTCCTTTAAACCACCGGTGAATATAAGTAATGCCCCTTTGGTTGATGCGGGGGATATTAATTATTACGTAATAAAAGAATCGCCGCAAAATAGAAAACTTACAATTACGACGAATTTATATGAAGAAGACATTAAAAATATAATGGAGGGGAAATGGTCTACCTACTGGATAGATGAAATTAGTTATGAAAATCTAATATCCGGTAAAATTAAAACATATAAATTCAGCGTAAAAATAACAAGATTTAATAATAGAGGAACTTACTCTGAATTCATCAACAACGATAATTCGGAAGAAAAATAACATTAAAATTAAATCGTAGCCAGACAATAGAAAATGGGTTTTACGCCCTCTTTTTAAAGTAATTAATCAAAGTAAATCGCTTTCAACAAGAAGCTGCGTTAAAAACGAATCCGATACGCTATCTTGTTCCGATTTATCATAAATAGAAATTAAGGTGATTTCCTGGTTCACTATTTTGACGCATGTTATCACCCTGGAGCCTCCAGATTTGCCCTTCTTTTTTGAGCTGATTTTCATCCTGACTTTGTAGCAATCCTTTCCCAGGCTTTCACCCTGAAGTGGGTTTTGTTTAAGGCTTTTTATAAGCGCTGTTAAATCATCTTTGATAGAATGGTATTTTTTCGATAATTTCTTTAATTCCCGATCAAAATTGGGGATCGTAATTATATCATAGCTCATCTAATAATTCTTGTATTGGACGCCCTTTAAGCTTACCCTCTTCCTTCATCTTAAGTTCCACAAACCCCTGTTTAATGTTTTGCCAGGTTTCCATCTGTCCGGGAGTTAACTGCTCTTCCAAAGTTTTTGATGGCTCAACAACTTTCACAAAATCAAGTGATTTCATTAATTTCATGAAAAAGGGGAATTTTTTTTCAGGTATATTGATAGTTACTTGTTTCATTTAAAAGGACTATTAGCTATGTTAATACAAAGATAATAAACAAAATTTATAATGCTATTTTTGAAAACAAGCCAAAATTCTCTGTCAACCCGTGATTCATCGCTTTAACGCATCCACCTACCACACCATCTGCGATGAACTCGCCGCAACAGATGCCGACCTCGCCGCTATCATCCAAACCCACGGCTACCCGCCGTTCTGGTCGCGGCCCAATACGTTTGAAACACTCGTGCACATTATTTTGGAGCAGCAGGTTTCACTGGCATCTGCTTTATCAGCATTAAATAAACTAAAAGAGCGGTTGCAGCTATTAACCCCGGCAAGATTACTTTTGTTAACCGATGAGGAAATGCGCGCCTGCTATGTGAGCCGCCAAAAATCTGCCTATCTGAAATACCTGGCAGAAGCGCTTTTAAGCGGGCAACTCAGTTTAACCGAACTGGAAGATATGCCCAACGAACAGGTAAGGGCAAAACTAGTCGCCTTAAAAGGCATTGGCAACTGGACAGCCGATGTTTACCTGATGTTTGTTTTGCAACACCCTGATGTATTTCCCATTGGCGACCTGGCCGCAGTAAACGCAATAAAGCGGGTAAAGAAGTTGCCTGCGGAAACCCCCAAAGAGCAGTTGCTGGAGATTGCCTTTAACTGGCAACCCTATCGTACTATTGCCACCATGCTGCTATGGCATTTCTATTTATCGGCGCCGAGGGAAAAGAAAATAAAGATTTAAATTAAGAAGTTTAATATCGAACACCCAATATCGAATGTTGAATAATGAAGTGAAAAACTTCGGAGTTCGATATTCTGCATTAATTATTCGATATTCACGTTCGGCACTTTCCCCTTAACTTTTTTAAGCAAAACCCATAAAATAAGCAACCCCTCCAGGTTTATCACCTGGAGGGGTATTGCTTTGATCAACAATTATTAATTATGAAAAAGAAACTTAGAATCCAATAGAGGCTTCGGCACATATGCCGTGGAATTTGCCGCCGTTAAGAATGTTGGTATTAGGATAATTAACATATTCCTGGCTTACGTATTCCAGTTTCATCATGATGTTCCTGGTTAAAAACCAGCCGAATGAACCTGCAGTACGGTTTACAGTTACATCACCTGTGCCTAAAATATCAGCTTTTAAAGTGTTGTACCGTAAGCCTAACCAAAAGTTTTGAGTATTTTCAGGGAACCTGTAGATCAAATCGCCTGCATATTGGGTAGCCCAACGTTTGCTCAATTCGGCTGCGCCCCTGCCGGTAATGTTTTCAGCAGTACCGAAAAATTCAAGGCCTTTGTATTTTAGGAACAAGTTACCCATAAATGCATGTGCCTCGTTGCTGAAACCAGGGTTTACCCTGCCTGATGTAAAGTTATAGTCAACAGCATCGCTTAAGGTAGTACCGTTAGCAATAGCCTGGTTTTCCATCAGGTTATAATAGTGTGAACCTGTGCGGTCGCCGCTTAAAAGGGTACAGCTGTAAGTATTGTTAACACTGTACAAAGAGCCGGTTAACCTGAACCTGAAATCTTTGTTGATCTGTTTGTCATAACCTAATTTTACAAGGATGGCAGGATCATATTTTAGTTGCTGGCCGGTTACTGCATCAACTTTAGTGGTTTGCACTACTGTTTCGTTCAATAAACCATCGGTTATACCAACCATGGCAAACAAACCGGTTTTGTTAAAGTAGTAGAACTGTGCGCCCAATTCAGTTGAAAATTCATCCATGATGTAGTTTTCCATGAAAGGGTTGTAGATGGTGCTACCGCCATCGCTTCTCCTGTAGTGCTGATCGCCGTAGTCAACATCACTCTGGCCGATCTTGATGGTAACACTTTTCATGATATCGTCAATAACAGCACTATGAAGGAACGGTAATTTATCAAACTGGATATAGCCACCTTTAACCCAGCTGTCTTCGTGGTGTCTTGAAGCCAGGTAATTGGTAAGGTTCATCCTAACACCATCAGCCAGCTGAACATCAAAAGCAAGGTTGGCCATTGGTAACTGAAATGCATGGGTAAGCGGGATCAGGCTGTTAACATTACCTGTGTAACCTGTTTTTGTAGTTGCTATAGCGGTATTTGATTCGCCCAATGCCTGGAAGGTAAGCTCGAAGTTACCCCCTACTTTTACTTTTAATCCTTTAAACGGTACAGTATCGGCTTTGGTAGTTTCGAATACGTTTACCCCTTTTTGATCGTTTGGACGATAAAATTGAATTTCTTGTGCTTTGGCACCGAATGGTACAAGGCTCAAACTGGCAACGGCTAGTGAACCGAGTATTTTAAATAAATTTGTTTTCATGTTGTTTTTTATTAAATGGTTTGTGAAAAGTTAGATCGCTTTGTAAGTGATGTTATATTGAATTGTAAGGTCGTTGTATACTTTCATGGCGCCCAGCAAAAAGGTTGGGGGGTCAATTTTGTAATCGGTTAATTTAATTTTTTGTGCTCCTGTGCAGGTGATCGTATTATCGGGGTTAACCATCGCGGTAACAGTTAATACTACAGGTTGTGTTGACCCCGAAATGGTCAGCTCGCCTGACGCCTTAATGGTGTACTTGTTTTTCTGTACAGCTGTAACTGTGGCAGCGCCAAGTTTGAATGTGATCTTTGGATATTGATCGGCTTTGATTGTCTTATAACAACGGCCATCCATTGAAGTTGATTCGCTTTTTAAGCTTTTCGCTTCTGCCACTAAACTGAAAGAATTAAGCGCTTGTAGCTGGCCTCCTTCAAATTTAAACTGTCCCTGGCTTTCAATACCGGTTGCAGTCATGGTCCAATCATGTATATTGGAAGTGCCGAGTACTTTTATGGCTACGTCTTTGCCTGGCGCTGCCTTATAATTGGCCTGCGCTTTTAAAGTTTGCGGCAGTACAAAAAATATGATCAGTGCTATCGCTGTAGTGATCGATAAAACCTGTGTCTTAAAATTTTTCATTTTTATTATGTTTTAATTTCAAAGCAAATGTGTGGGTAATTGCCGGGTGGCCGAATGACAGCGGTTAGTTATAAATGTGATTATTGTCATTCTTTTAATAAAATATCCTACTCTTTAGTAATTTTTATAAAAAATAAGGCATTATGTTATTGAAATGAAAAAAAAACTTAAAAAAATGAGGGTATTTTTAGAATTTTTGTAATGGTTT